>NZ_JBFUIU010000250.1:0-11540 GCF_056401695.1 Variovorax sp. P4_D9 | reverse complement strand
AGCTTGAGCAGGACCTGCCGGTTGTCATCAGGCCAGACTCCCAGGAGCGGGGGTGGTGTCTCCCTGATGAACTGCACGACGCTGTGATGCCGGCTGTTCTCCACCTCACAGGCCAGCTTCAGCCGCTGGCCATCGTTGAAGATGACCGCCGCTCGGCGACAGTCTGCAGGGAGGAAGGTGAAGCGCAGGGGGTGGATGCGGGGCAAGTTGGCTGACACGATTACACCGGATTTACACAGGTCACCGAGCCAAAAGAAAAGCCTGCTACCGATTTGATAGCAGGCTTTCTAGTACCCATGCGGGTTTGTTGGTGGTGGGCCCTGAGTGACTCGAACACTCGACCTACGGATTAAGAGTCCGCTGCTCTACCAACTGAGCTAAGAGCCCCTGATCGACATTTCAGTCATTCAGGCAATCCTACGATTATAGCCACAACTTTGGCGGCTTTCCTCAGGTCCGCTCGAAAATGCAGGCGATGCCCTGGCCGCCGCCGATGCACATGGTCACCAGCGCGTAGCGGCCCTGGATGCGCTCCAGCTCGTACAGCGCCTTGACCGTGATCAGCGCCCCCGTGGCACCGACCGGATGGCCGAGCGAGATGCCCGAGCCGTTCGGATTGACCTTGGCCGGGTCCAGGCCCAAATCCTGGGTCACGGCGCAGGCCTGGGCCGCGAAGGCCTCGTTGGCCTCGACCACGTCCATGTCGGAGGCCTTCAGGCCGGCCTTCTCGAGCGCCTTGCGCGAGGCCGGCACCGGGCCGATGCCCATGTAGGCCGGGTCCACCCCCGCGAAGGCATAGGCCACGATGCGCGCCATCGGCTTCAGGCCGCGCCGCGCGGCTTCTTCCTTTTCCATCAGCACCACGGCCGCGGCCGCGTCGTTGACGCCCGACGCATTGCCCGCGGTCACGGTGCCGTTCTCCTTCAGGAAGGCCGGCTTGAGCTTGGCCATGTCTTCGATCTTGGCATCGATGCGCACGTGCTCGTCGGTGTCGAAGTAGGTGGTGCCCTTGCGGCTCTCCAGCGGCACCGGCACGATCTGCGACTTGAAGTAGCCGCCCTCGATCGCCTTCTGCGCCCGCTGGTGGCTGGTCAGCGCGGTCTGGTCCTGGGTCTCGCGGCTGATGCCCCACTTCTTGGCGATGTTCTCGGCCGTGATGCCCATGTGGATGGTCTGGAACGGGTCGTGCAGCGCGCCGAGCATCATGTCGACCATCTTGCTGTCGCCCATGCGCGCGCCCCAGCGGGCCGTGAGCGAGGCGAAGGGCGCCCGGCTCATGCTTTCGGCACCGCCGCCCACCGCCACCTTGGCGTCGCCGAGCTGGATGCTCTGTGCCGCGCTGACGATCGCCTGCAGGCCCGAGCCGCAGAGGCGGTTGACCGTGAGCGCCGGCGTCTCCTGGGCGCAGCCGCCCTCGATCGCGGCCACACGGGCCATGTACATGTCGCGCGGCTCGGTGTTGATGACGTGGCCGAAGACCACGTTCTCGACGTCCTTGCCGTCGACCTTGGCGCGCGCCAGCGCTTCCTTGGTGACCAGCGCCGCGAGCTTGGTGGGCGGCACGTCCTTGAGGCTTCCGCCGAAGGTTCCGATGGCGGTGCGAACGCCGCTGACGACAACCACTTCCTTCATAAATTTCTCCTTGGCAAACGAAGCGCCGATGATGCCAGCCCGGCAGCCGTCCGGGTGACGCCGGCGTTACCATTCCTTTCCCAACCAGGAGCCTACCGATGGTCGAAGCCGTTTTTCCTCGTCATGTGGTGGTCACGGGGGCCGCCGGTGCGCTGGGGCGTGCCGTGGTTCAACAGTTCCTCGACCAAGGCGCGCGCCTGGCCCTGATCGACCATCGGCTGGAGCATCTGGCCAGTACCTTCCCGGGGCTGGACAACTCGCAGCACCTGCTGCTCGAAGCCGACGTCAGCTCGCTTGAGTCGATGGCGGCTGCCGGCCAGCGGGTGCTCGCTGCCTTCGCGGGGCAGGTCGACGCCCTGGTGCACATCGCCGGCGGTTTCGAGATGGGCGAGCCGGTGCACGCCCTGAGCCGCGCGGCCTGGGACCGCATGATGAACCTCAACGCCTGGTCCTTCGTCGCCGTGACGCAGGCGCTGGTGCCCGCGATGATCGCGCGCAAGGCCGGCCGGGTGGTCGCCGTGAGCGCCAAGTCGGCCGCCCGCGGCGCCTCCGCTATGGCCGCCTACATCGCCTCGAAGAGCGCGCTGCAGCGACTGGTCGAGGCCTCGGCGGCCGAGCTGGCGCCGCACGGCATCGCAGTCAACAGCATCGCGCCCAGCGTGCTCGACACGCCGGCCAACCGGCAGGCCATGCCGGCTGCCCGTCCTGAGCAGTGGGTGCCGACCTCGGTGGCGGCACAGACCGTGGCCTTCCTGGCCTCGCCGGCCGCCGCCGCGCTGCACGGGCAGCACCTCACGCTCGACGCCTGAGCGGCGCCTGCCCGGCTGCCGGGCGGACTTGCACCAAAGGGCAAGCGGCACGGCACCTTCGGACAAGTGCGCTTTGTCTTCGGGATGCGCATGCTGTGGGTTCCTTCCGGCGCCCCGGCATCGTCGCCCGCGCCTGAACGCAACCCCAAACCAGGAGTCCGCCATGGCGTCCAAGAAGCCCGCTGCCAGTCCATCCGGTGCCAAGAAGCCCAACATCCTCGTGATCTGGGGCGACGACATCGGCATCGCCAATCTCAGTTGCTACACGCATGGCCTGATGGGCTACCAGACGCCAAACATCGATCGCATCGCCAGGGAGGGGATGAAGTTCACGGATTCCTACGGCGAGCAGTCCTGCACCGCGGGCCGCTCGTCGTTCATCACGGGCCAGAGCGTCTACCGCACCGGCCTCTCGAAGGTCGGCATTCCGGCGGCGCCGATCGGCATGAACACGAAACTCGTCACGATCGCGGCGCTGCTCAAGAACCAGGGCTACGCCACCGGCCAGTTCGGCAAGAACCACCTCGGCGATCGCAACGAGCATCTGCCCACCAACCACGGCTTCGACGAGTTCTACGGCAACCTCTATCACCTGAATGCCGAGGAAGAGCCGGAGATGTACGACTACTACCCGGACAAGGACTTCCCCAACTTCAAGAAGAACTATGGCCCGCGCGGCGTGGTCCACTCATATGCTACCGATGTCGACGACCCGACCGAGGAGCCGCGCTGGGGTCGCGTCGGCAAGCAGAAGATCGAGGACACCGGTCCGCTCACCACGAAGCGCATGGAGACCTGCGACGACGACTTCGCTGCCGAGGCCAAGAAGTTCATCGGTAAGCAGCATGAGGCCGGCAAGCCCTTTTTCGTCTGGCTCAACTTCACCCACATGCACATGTTCACGCACACCAAGAAGGAGAGCCTGGGTCAGGCCGGGCGCTGGCAGTCGCCCTACCACGACACGATGATCGACCATGACAAGAACGTGGGCGAGATGCTCGACTACCTCGACGAGCTCGGCATCAGCGAAGAGACCTTTGTGATGTATTCGACCGACAACGGGCCGCACATGAACAGCTGGCCCGACGGCGCGATGACGCCCTTCCGCAGCGAGAAGAACACCAACTGGGAAGGCGCCTTCCGCGTTCCGATGGTGGTGCGCTGGCCGGGCCAGATTCCGGCCGGGACGGTGTCCAACGGCATCGTGCAGCACCACGATTGGCTGCCGACCTTCCTCGAGATGGCGGGCGATCCCGACATCGTCGAGAAGTGCAAGAAAGGGGTGAAGGCGATCGGCCGGACGTACAAGAACCACATCGACGGCATGAGCCTGCTCGGGCACATCACGGGCAAGGAAATGGAGAGCCCGCGCAAGCTCTTCGTCTATATCAGCGACGACGGCGACATCCTCGGCATCCGCTACGACAACTGGAAAGTGGTCTTCATGGAGCAGCGCTTGGCCGGCACGCTGGGCGTCTGGGCCGAGCCCTTCGTACGCCTGCGGCTGCCGAAGATATTCAACCTGCGAACCGATCCGTTCGAGCGCGCCGACATCACCTCCAACTCCTACTACGAGTGGATGCTGTACCACGCGTACATCCTGTACGGCGCCTACGCAATCGCCGACAAATTCGCGGCCACTTTCAAGGAGTTCCCGCCGGTGCAGAAGCCCAACACCTTCACGATCGACGACGCGCTGGCGAAGATGGCGGAAGCGTCGGTGGGCGGTTCGACCTGAACGAGCGCCGTCGAATCGAGGCCAGCGCCATGAGCCGGGCCAAACCGCGTCCTCGCCACGGCAGCCGGGCCAGCCCGAGCTCCCAGCGAGGCCGGATCGAGTGCTTCCCGCTGCAGGAGATGAGCATGCCGCAGGCAGTTCCGGGGCCCGACCACGAGACCCGGCTCAGCGACGACTACGTGCGCCTGGTGGCGCGCGATGCGTTCTTCTGGGCCTGGCCGATCGTCAACGTGTACAACCGCCGCGTCGCCTCCAGACGGCTGCCGCATCTGCTGGGCGGCGTGCTGCCGGTCAGGCCGAACAACAGCCTGACCATGCTGACCGACTACGTCGATCCGGCCGAGCGCGCGGTGGCCTGCCCGAACCAGGACGTGGTGTATGGCAACGGCATCGTCGCGCTGGACCTGTCCCCGGTGGTGCTGCAGGTGCCCGACTTCGGCAACCGCTTCTGGGTCTTCCAGGTGGTGGATTCGCGCACCGACAGCATCGCCGAACTGGGCAGCATGTACGGCACCGCGCCCGGCTTCTACCTGCTGGTCGGGCCGAACTGGATCGGCTCGGTGCCGCCGGGGATTCGCCGCGTTTTCCTCTCGCAGACCGGCACCGGGGTGGTCATCCCGCGGGTGTTCCGCGACGACACGGCGGACGACCTGCAGACGGTGCAGTCGCTCATCAACCGGATCGGCCTCTATCCGGTGGCCGAGTTCGACGGCCGGATGAAGATCACCGACTGGCGCAAGCTTCCAGCGGTGCCGAATGCGGATGCCGGCGACGCGGAGACGCGCTGGGTGCCGCCGGAGAAATTCCTGCAGGACCTGCCCGCGGCCCTGGCCGATGCGAAGCCCTTGCCGGGCGAATCGGCGCGCTATGCGCAGGTGCTGGCGGTGGCGGCCGCGGCGGCCAGGGATGCCCGCCTCAAGCAGGTCTTCGAGCAGGCGGTGGCGGCGGCCGACCGCGAACTGGTCGAGCCGCTGTTCGAGTTCCGCAACTACGGGCGGCCGCTGCCGCACCACTGGTCGACGATTTCGAATGGCGCCTGCTTCGGCTCCGACTACTTCACGCGCACGGCGGTTGCCAAGTCGAACATCTTCGTCAACAAGCCCAACGAGACCCAGTACTACTACCAGGACCTGGACCAGGACGGCCTGCGCCTCTGTGGTGCCGGGCGCTACACCCTGACTTTCGCGAAGGGCGCGCTGCCCCCGGTCAAGGGCTTCTGGTCGCTGACGCTCTACAACAGCCACCATTTCTTCGAGCCCAACGCACTCGGGCGCTACTCGGTGGGCACGAAGAGCAGGGCGCTGCGCTTCGCCGAGGACGGCTCGTTGACGATCCACGTCCAGTCGACCTCGCCGGGCCCCGAGAACGAAGGCAACTGGCTGCCGGCACCAGCCGGGAACGCCAGCAAGTTCTCGCTCTACATCCGCGCCTACTGGCCGGAGCCGGCGGCGATGGAAGGCCGCTGGACGCCGCCCGCGGTGGTTCGCGGCAGCGACGGATGACCCTCATGAAACGCCCCTTCACGCCGGCCCTGCGCCGCTTCCTGTGCCTGGCCTGGCTGCTCGCGGCGGCCGCCCTCGCGCAGGCCCAGGGCTTGCCGTCCTGGAACGACGGCGCCGCCAAGCAGGCGATCCTGGGCTTCGTGGCCGATGTCACGACGCCGGGTTCGCCGAACTTCGTGCCGCCGGCCGAGCGCATCGCGGTCTTCGACAACGAAGGTACCCTGTGGATCGAGCCGCCGATGTACGTGTCCCGGGTGGGCCGGCTGGACAAGGCACTGGATGAAGCCAGGTCGCGCGGCTGGCCGTGGTCGACATGAAGCAGGACTGGAACAAGGTGTTCCCCGCCGACAAGTAGCGCAGCGGAGGCCGCCATGTTCGAGACCAAATCGCTTCTGGGCCTGGGTGGCATCTTCACGGTGCTGTTCGTCATGCTCGGGCCGCTCAAGATCATCGGGCCCTTCGCCAAGCTCACCCACGGCCTCGACGAGAAGGTGTTGCGCGGGATCGCCCTCCGCACCTTCGTCATCGCCCTGGTCGCCGCGGTCCTGGGTGCCTTCATCGGGCTCTCGCTGCTCCGGAACTGGGACATCCCGGTGCCTGCGCTGCTGCTGACTGGCGGTCTGATCTTCTTCGTCGTCGGCATGCGCATGGTGCTGGCACAGTACCAGCCGGCTGCTGCGCCGCCGGCGGACCTTCCGGCCTCGCCGATCGCGGCGGCGATGCGCATCACCTTCCCGACCGTGATCACGCCTTACGGGATCTCGGCGCTGATCGTGCTGGTGGCCAACAGCCACAGCGCCGAGCGCACGCTGGCCATCGTGGCGATGCTGGTCGCCGTGATGCTCCTGAACCTGGTCGCCATGCTCTGCGCGTGCCGCCTGCTCGGCGGCGCCGCGGCCATGGTGCTGGAGATCCTGGGGCGGTGCTGGGGGTGCTTCAGGTGGCCCTGGCGGTGAGCATCATCTTTGTCGCATCGCGTGAACTGGGAGCCTTGCATGGCGGATGAAAACTCATGGGTCGACCCGGGAGCGGAGTCCGACCGCGCCTCGGTCGAGCTATCCTCCCGCCGGACCGGGATGTCGTTCCAGCGCACGCGCATGAGCGCGGAGCGAACGCTGATGTCGGTGATCCGGACCGCGCTGTCGCTGATCGGCTTCGGCTTCACAATCTTCCAGGTGTTCCAGAAGCTGCATGACATGCAGGTCCTCAAGAGCAGCCTGGCGCCGCGCCGTTTCGGTGAGGCGCTGGTCGTGATCGGGATCGCCATGCTGATCTCCGGCATCGCCTATCACTGCAGTTTCATGAGCGGTCTGCGCGCGGAGCGCAAGACCTTGAAGAGCCAGGGACTGATCCATGCGGAGAGCCAGTTTCCACCCTCCCTGACGCTGGCCGTAGCCCTGCTGCTGCTGCTGATCGGCTTCCTCGCCATCTTCAGCATGGCGTTCGACGCCGGCCCTTTCTGAAGGAGGCCCGGGGTCCGGTTGCGGCGCGCGCCAACCTGGAGCGTGAAGCCGTTGGTGCGGACGAAGCGCTGGCTGTCAAAGACCTCGACGACGCCATCGGACAGGCGCAGGCCGCGGCCGCGCTGCGGGCCGTGCCGGTGCTGCTACCGGGGCCTTCGGGCAGGCGAGCCGGTCGCTGGCCGAGCTGTGGGGCGGCCCGGCGCGGGTCTGGACCTATGGTGCCGACATCAGCCTGCCGATCTTCACGGCCGGCGCCCTCGCGGGCCAGGTGACGGGCGCCGAGGGCGAGCAGCGCGCGGCGGTCGCCCAGTACCGCAAGACCGTGCAAACGGCCTTCGGCGACACCGCGGACGCCCTGGCCGGCATCTCCAACTCGCGCGAGGGACTGGCGGCGCAGCAGATCCAGGTCGGGGCGCTGGTCAACTATGCGCGGCTCTCGCGCAAGCGCTTCGAAGGGGGCTACACCAGCTATCTCAAGGTGATCGACGCGGATCGGAACCTGTTCAACGCCCAGGTGGAGCTGGCAAAGTCGCAGGGCGAAGTGCTGCTGCGGGCGGCGGCCTTGTACAAGTCGCTGGGCGGCGGCTGGGTGGACCTCGCCAACCAGGAAGCGCCGCAGCCCGCGGTGCGCCTGAGCGAACGGCCTTGAGGGCGCGAAAGTGGGGTGGCTTGCGTGGAACAGTGGGTCCAAGTCGCCCCGGAACCCGCATGAAAGCTGAAATGTTGGTGGAGAGGAGGAGGATCGAACTCCCGACCTCCGCATTGCGAACGCGGCGCTCTCCCAGCTGAGCTACCCCCCCAACGCAAGTCGAATTCTAACCAGAACCGGCACCCGTTTGCACGACCGCGTGGCCGTGCCAAGATGCGCGCCTCGCCAACCCCTGGAGCATGAACCGATGGCCTCGTCCGATCCCGCCTGGCTGGACCGCATGTACAACAATCGCGCGCTGGTGCCGGACCATCCCGCCTATTTCGAGCGCTGGGCGGCGGATTCCGTCGCCACCCGCGGCGCGCTGCCTTGCCAGATCGACCTGCCCTATGGCGACGGCCCGGCCGAGACCCTGGACGTGTTCCCGGCCGCGGTGCCGGACGCGCCGGTGCTGGTGTTCATCCATGGCGGCTACTGGCGATCGCTCGACAAGAGTCAGCACTCCTTCATCGTCCGCGCCTTCCACGACCGCGGCGTCTGCGTCGTGCTGCCGAACTATGCGCTGTGCCCGGGAACGCCCGAGCAGCCGGTCGGCATCGAGGACATCGCGTTGCAGATGGTACGTGCGCTGGCATGGACCTGGCGCCACGTCGCAGCGCACGGTGGGGATCCGTCGCGGATCACGGTCTCGGGCCATTCGGCCGGCGGCCACCTGGCGGCGATGCTGCTGGGCTGCGACTGGAAAGCTGTGGCGCCGGACCTGCCCGCGCAACTGGTGCGCCATGCGCTGTCGATCTCGGGCGTGCACGACCTGCGGCCCCTGCAGCACGCGCCCTTCATCGCCGACGCGCTGCGCCTGACGGACGCATCGGCGCGGCGGCTGAGTCCGGCGCTGTGGCCGGCACCGGCGCAGGGCCGGCTCTGGGCGGTCGCTGGTGGCGACGAGAGCGAGGAGTTCAAGCGCCAGAACACGCTGATCCGCGACGCCTGGGGCGCACGCACCGTGCCGGTATGCGAACTGATGCCGGGGCGCCACCATTTCAGCGTCGTGGACGCGCTGGCCGATCCGGCGCATCGGCTGCATCGGCTGGCCGTGCAACTGCTGGAGGCCTGAAAGGCCCTACATCAGCAGGTGTTCGCCGGCGTTGTCCCCACCCAGCGTGACGTAGTTGACCTTGCGGATGTCCATCAGTTTGCGCCCACCGGCGTAGCTGATGGAGCTCTGGATGTCCTGCTCCATCTCGATCAGCGTGTCGGCCAGCTTGCCCTTGATCGGCTCGAGGATGCGCTTGCCTTCGACGTGCTTGTACTCGCCCTTGTTGAAGTCGCTGGCCGAGCCGTAGTACTCCTTGAAGAGGACGCCGTCGACCTCGACGGTCTTGCCGGGCGATTCCTCGTGGCCCGCGAACAGCGAGCCGATCATCACCATCGAGGCGCCGAAGCGGATGCTCTTGGCGATGTCGCCGTGGTCGCGGATGCCGCCGTCGGCAATGATCGGCTTGGTCGCCACCCGTCCGCACCACTTGAGCGCCGACAACTGCCAGCCGCCGGTGCCGAAACCGGTCTTGAGCTTGGTGATGCAGACCTTGCCCGGGCCGATGCCGACCTTGGTGGCGTCCGCGCCCCAGTTCTCGAGGTCGATCACGGCCTCCGGCGTGCCGACGTTGCCGGCGATCACGAAGGCCTTGGGCAGCTTCTTTTTGAGGTAGCCGATCATGTTCTTCACGCTGTCGGCATGGCCGTGCGCGATGTCGATCGTGATGTATTCGGGCTCCAGGCCGGCGGCCACCATCTGGTCGACCGTGTCGTAATCGGGCTTCTTGACGCCCAGCGAGATCGAGGCGAACACCCCCTGGGCGTGCATGTCCCTGATGAACCTGAGGTTGTCGAGGTCGAAGCGGTGCATCACGTAGAAATAGCCGTTCTTGGCCAGCCAGGTGCAGATGGTCTCGTCGACCACCGTCTTCATGTTCGCGGGCACAGTCGGGATACGGAAGCTGCGGCCGCCCAGCGTGACGCTGGCGTCGCACTCCGAGCGGCTTTCCACCACGCATTTGCGGGGCAGCAAGAGGATGTTGTCGTAGTCGAAAATCTGCATACCAAGCTCCTTTGTGTCAGGTGGATGAGCGCTTGGTCCGGCCGGCTTTTGAGCTGTTACCCCCTGCGAAATGCAGCGGAAAACGGGCACAAAAAACCGGGCGCAAGAAACTTGGGCCCGGTGACTGATTTTACGCGCCCGTCCGGCGGAAGGGGTTGCGGCACTTCATATATCCCCAATACGCCGTGCTTTCTACAATCGACGCATGTTCACCGACCTCGCGGCCGCCGCAGATTCGCCGCTGCTTCACAACCTCAACCCGGAGCAGCGTGCCGCTGTCACGCTCCCGGCCGGCAACGCCCTGATCCTGGCTGGCGCCGGTTCCGGCAAGACGCGGGTGCTGACGACCCGCATCGCCTGGCTTCTGCAGACCGGCCAGGTGTCGCCGGGCGGCATCCTGGCCGTCACCTTCACCAACAAGGCGGCCAAGGAAATGATGACCCGGCTGGGCGCGATGCTGCCGGTCAACGTGCGCGGCATGTGGATCGGCACCTTCCACGGCCTGTGCAACCGCTTCCTGCGGGCCCACTGGAAGCTCGCCAACCTGCCCTCGACCTTCCAGATCCTCGACACCCAGGACCAGCTGTCGGCCATCAAGCGGCTGATGAAGCAGTTCAACGTCGACGACGAGCGCTTTCCGGCCAAGCAGACGCAGTGGTTCATCGCCGGCGCCAAGGAGGACGGCCTGCGCCCGCGCGACGTCGAGGCCCGCAGCGACGACGACCGCAAGAAGGTCGAGCTTTACCAGTTGTACGAAGAGCAGTGCCAGCGCGAGGGCGTGGTCGACTTCGGCGAGCTGATGCTGCGCAGCTACGAGCTGCTGCGCGACAACGACCCGGTGCGCGAACACTACCAGAGGCGTTTCCGCCACATCCTGATCGACGAATTCCAGGACACCAACCGGCTGCAGTACGCCTGGATCAAGATGCTCTCGGGCACCACGGCCGAGGGCCGCTTCACGCCGGGCGACAACAGCGTGATCGCGGTCGGCGACGACGACCAGAGCATCTATGCCTTCCGTGGCGCGCGGGTCGGCAACATGGCCGACTTCGTGCGCGAATTCGACGTCAGGCACCAGATCAAGCTCGAGCAGAACTACCGAAGCTACAGCAACATCCTCGATTCGGCCAATGCGCTGATCAGCTACAACACCAAGCGGCTGGGCAAGAATCTGCGCACCGACCAGGGGCCGGGCGAGCCGGTGCGCGTCTACGAGGCGACCAGCGATTTCGCCGAGGCGCAGTGGATGGTCGAGGAGATGCGCCAGCTGGTGCGCGACGGCATCGACCGCAAGGAAATGGCCGTGCTCTACCGCAGCAATGCCCAGAGCCGGGTGATCGAAACGGCCCTCTTCAACGCCGCGGTGCCGTACCGCGTGTACGGCGGCCTGCGCTTCTTCGAGCGCGCCGAGATCAAGCACGCGCTGGCCTATCTGCGGTTGCTCGAGAACAAGGACGACGACACCAGCTTCCTGCGCATCGTCAACTTCCCGCCGCGCGGCATCGGTGCCCGCAGCATCGAGCAATTGCAGGACGCCGCCCGCGCCGCCGGGCGATCGATGCACGACGCCGTGAGCGCGGTCGGCGGCAAGGCCGGCAGCAACCTGACGGCTTTCGTGGCCAAAATCGACGTGCTGCGCGAGCAGACGC
>NZ_JBFUIU010000249.1:0-11577 GCF_056401695.1 Variovorax sp. P4_D9 | reverse complement strand
GTCCACGGCGAAGGCAGGGTGGGAGTGCATGGGGAAGGCGCCTTTGGACCTGGTGTCGTAGGTATCGGTGGAGTCGATGGGGTCGGATACCCGACAGCAGGCGTCATTGGCAGGGGTGCCACCAAGCCCTCCGATGGTGGGTTGCACGGACCAGGGCTGGTCGGTCTCGCCGGTGGCAAAACACCTATGCCCGGCGAGAGGGTAACCGGGAATGTCGGTGTCTTCGGCCAAGGCACACCAGGTCAGGTATTCACAGATGAGCGTCCGATCCAAACCACGATACCGGGCCCTGGCATGGTCGGTGTGGGCGGTTCGGCCAACCTTGATGGCCACGACATCAGTGCGCCCGGCGTCGTTGGTTTTGCAGGGAGCATTGCGCGTCCAGACCTGACTCAGGTGGACTTGCTGGCGAATTCCGGTGTCTATGGATTTGGGCAAACCGGTGTTACAGGCGAGGGAGAGATCGGCATCAATGGAGTTGGTAGTGGCGACTGTGGCGGCGTATTTCAGTCCGAAGCAGGACCGCAAATTCGACTGGTCCCATACACCGCCCGAGATCCTGGCAATGATTTACTTCACTCAATACCGACCACTGCCTCGGTGATTGCCAATCCAGCGAGTAGCCTGCCGGCCGTCGGGCAAGGCGGCGACCTCATGTCGATCGCGGATCGCAATGGTCATTGCACCCTTTGGTTCTGTGTCCGGACGGGCGGAAACAATCCACTCCCTCCCGCGCAATGGGCGCAAGTCCTTCTTGGGCCATCGGTCGCCGCATAGGCCGACGACGGCCGTCATCGACCGCTTCGGGCGCCGGATCTGCCAAATGCAATCGGAACAGCGTTTCCGGGATCGGAATCCGTTTCAGATCGCAGAAAGTCCCGGACTAGTCGGCCAGTTCGATCGCCGGCGCTCGGCGATGGCCTCGCCGCTATCAGACTTCCATTCGCTTTGCATGTTCAGGATGCGAAAAGCGTTCGCGAACCGGTCATTGCGCATCGTGCAGACGAAGCGCCTGCCCTCGAAGAGCGGTGACGTGCCGCGTAGCGTAAGCCGATGTTGGTGCGGTGCGAGATCGGCCAGGCTGTCCCGCGGTTCGATGCAGCGAATCATGCGATGGCATCCTGCGGTCATTGTGACACCGGGGCACTCAGGACTCAGCCACTCGGCGCTACACCGAACGGACCGCCCAACCTGTGTTGCGCGGCAGCACCCATCGGTTCAATGGGGTACGTTCCGAAGCGATGCCCGCTACGATGCGACGCCTCATGGCCGTCCGCGCGCCAATTTGGCGGACGCCGGATCCATATCGTTCTCACCGCCTGAGTCGGCTGCAGCTGGCCGACGACATCGCGGGACTCATCGATACGCTCTAGATACGCAAGGACGTCGGGACAAATCGAGACCAATGATGTAGATTGTTTCGCCTTCTCCAGGAGACCCGCAAATGGCCGATCTGTTGTCCATGCTGATGGACCTGTTCTCCGCGGAGAACCCTCCGGAGGTGCTGGGCCGCCGTATCCAGCAGAGCCTGCAGGTGATCCTGGCGGGCCTCGACGGACGCGAGACCCTGTCGGAAGCAGACACCGAGACATTGCGGCGCGAACTGCGCATGCTGCTGAAGCTCGAAGGCATCCAGATCGCGGCCGCCGAAATCGACAAGGCCGAGCAGGTGTTGCAGTACATGCTGCGACCGAACATCGAGGAATGCCTCAACCTGTGGTTCGGCAAGTCCGAGCAGACCGACCAGGAGATCTGGACCCGCTTCGGCGCCGACGTCGCGCTGGCCGCCAAGGGCCACTACGACCACTGGGCACTCGACGTCGACCACCCGCGCCTGCTGGTGGCGCTGGTCATCATCCTCGACCAGTTTCCGCGCAACATGTACCGCGACACGCCGCAGATGTACGCCTGCGATACGCGTTGCCGCGACCTCGTGAAGCGCGGCCTGCGCGTCGGCGTGGCCGAGCGGCTGCGCCCGGTCGAAAGGGTCTTCCTGTGCCTAGTTCTGACCCACTCCGAGGCGCTCGACGACCAGCACCTGTGCATGGAGGAATGGGGACGCGCGATGATCGAACTGGCGTCCGACGACCCGCTCAATGCCTTCCACGAAATCTTCCAYCGTCACGTCGCCGTGATCCAGCGCTTCGGCCGCTTTCCCCACCGCAACAAGGTGCTGCAACGCGCCAACACCGCGGCCGAGAACGACTTCCTCGACAACAGCTCGTTCCGCTTCGACCTGCCGCTGGTGCGCGGCCCGGACGGCGACTTCGTCTTCGCGGGCTCGGTCAAGCGGCGCATGGTGAAGCTGCTCGACCATGAATACCAGACGCTGCTGCCGGATGTCGACGAGGCGCCGCACGGCGCCTTCGAGTTCAAGTACCTCGGGCCGGACAAGGTCTTCAGCAAGACACAGGAGCAGCTCAAGAAGCAGGGCTACATCCGCATCGGCGACAGCGTGCCCGACTTCCATGCCGAGACCAGCCTGGGCCCGATCGACTTCCACGCCTTCATCGGCGATTGCTGGTGCGTGCTGTTTTCGCACCCGGCCGATTTCACGCCGGTGTGCACCACCGAGTTCGGCGCCACCGCCAAGCTGGCGCCCGAATGGAGCGCGCGCAACGCCAAGGTGATCGGCCTCAGCGTGGACGGCGCCGAGGACCACGCGCGCTGGATCGCCGACATCAACGAGACCCAGCACACGACCGTCAACTTCCCGATCATCGCGGACAAGGAACGCCGCGTGTCGATGCTGTTTGGCATGCTCGATCCGACCACCTTCCGCCACGGCGACCATCTCGGCGAGACCATGACGGTGCGCAGCGTGTTCATTATTTCGCCGGCCAAGCGGGTCGAGCTGATCATCACCTACCCGGCCTATATCGGCCGCAGCTTCGACGAGATCCTGCGCGTGCTCGATGCGCTGCAGCTGTCGGCCCGGCACCATGTCGCAACGCCGGCCAACTGGCACCCGGGCGACGACACGGTCGTGCTGCCGTTCATCTCGGACGAGGAGGCCGAGCAGATGTTCGCGGAGCAGGGCGGCTTCCGCAAGGTGCGTCCCTATCTGCGCTACGTGCGCGATCCGTCGTTGCGCATCTTCTGATTCATCAATCTGGCCAATGCACCATTAGCTGGCCGTGCATTGTCCCGATCCGGCGCTCCTCGTAGCATCGGGCCGCAGCCGGCCGATAGGGCGTTTAACGTCCGCTTCAACGCAAATTCTCAGACGACTTCGAAAGACTCCTCCTGGCCGGGACCGCCTGTTCGCCAAACTCGCCGATCGCAGTCCTTGGCCAACCGGCGATCACGCCGAAGGTCAGCTGCCAGGCACGGCCGCGAACTGGTGCTCGCGGCCACTACCGGAAGTTCACGAATGACAGCGTCCCGGCGCCTGAACTTCGGCCGATTGGCGACTTGGCTCCGCCCGGCCAGCAATCGATCACCACCAGCGTGGATGTGAAGCAGACGAAGCCGGATGAAGTGCTCACCCTGATGCAAAGTTCGGCGTTCCCGCCAAGCTCGAGATCAAGGACGGACGCTCCGTCACGACAGTGGGCGGCGCCCCCTTCGATGTCACCATCTACAAGGTCGGTGACAAGTACGTGGCCGCCCGCCGGCTTCGCGAACGACGAAGCAATTCGCCCAGGATTCTTCTCCCGTTTGGCGCAGCAGCAAACCCCGCGGTACATGTGGATTGGATGCGCCGACAGCCGCGTTTCCGCGAACGAGATCACTGGACTCGATCCCTCGGTTGCGATCCTCCATTGCCGCGGAGTGAATCCACGCTGTGAGGCCGATTCCGGTCGTTCAGCAGCGAAGGACACCTTGGCATCAACTTCTGGTCACAAGGTACTGCAGTCATAGCCTGCCTGCTTGCCCACTGGCGACCGGGCGCCCTCGACTTTTCAAATGCCGCTCTTTTCTCCATCGAAGTGGGAGCTCGGGCCCTAACCGGCTGTACGTTGCGCTCCAAAGCGGGCTGTCGTGCAAGCGTTAGTGACCAGTGATGACTTCTCGTTTGCGTGCGCGCCGAGACGATGGCCTGTAAGCCCGAGGCGCACAGCCGGTTGACGGTGAAGGCCGGCGTCGACGGCGGCCACGCGCGAGAGGCAGGCGTCCTTCGCGTCGGTGGGAATCATGTTACCCAAGACCACGTGGCCGATTGTCGGGTGCGGCGCCGCTGCGCTGCAGCGCAGCCTTGACGGCCGTGATGGCCAGCTGAGTGCTGGGCATGTCCTTGAGCGCACCGCCGAAGGTGCCAATGGCGGTGCGGACGGTGCCGAGGACGACGATGTCATCGAGGAGCATGAGGGTCTCTGTTCGGTAGATTTCAGGCATGGGCGCGTACGAAGGCGCCGATGCGGTCGACGGCTTGTGCCGCCTCTGGAAGGATGGCCGCGAAGAAGGGCCAGATGTGGACCATGTCCTGCGCGATCTCGAGCGTGACGTCCACGCCCGCGGCGCGCGCCTTCTCGGCCAGTCGCGTCGCATCGTCGTGCAAGATCTCGTGTGTGCCGACCATCACGAGCAGCGGCGGCAGCCCCCTCAGTTCGGCATAGAGCGGCGAGGCCAACGGGTTCGTCGGGTCGCCCTGCTCGCCGAGATAGCGGCGTGCATGCGCATAGGTGCCGGGCACGCTCACCATCGGATCCATGTGCGCGCGGCCGCGGATCGACTCACCGGTCTTGGCGAGGTCGGTCGAAGGCGAGATGCACACAGCCGCCGGCAGTGGATGGCCCGCACCGCGGAGCGCCAGCATCAGCGACAGCGAGAACCCGCCGGCCGAATCGCCCGCGACCACCACGCGCGAGAAGCCGCCAGGCTGGCGCGCGAGCCAGCGGCCAGCCGTGACTGCGTCGTCCACTGCGGCCGGGAACAGATGCTCGGGCGCGAGCCGGTAGTCCACCAGCAACACGCGCGCGGCCGCGGCGCGCGAGATGCGGCCCGCGAAGGCGCGGTAACTCGGCACCGAGCCCAGCACGTAGCCGCCACCGTGCAGGTAGAGCACCACGCGGCCCGGATCAGAGCCCGGCGCCTCGACCCATTCGACGGGCACGCCGTCGGCCACGTCGGGCGTGTACTTCAGGTCATCGGCCGGCGGAAAGCGCGCGGCCAGCGCTTCCCAGCCCGCACGGGCGTCGTCCACTGAACGCTCGCCCGCGAGTTGCGACGTGCGGAACACGGCGAGCAGGGCATCAAAATCAGCACTCGGCATCGAATAGTCCTTGGAACTGTAGGATTGAAAAGCGGATGCGCTCAGGCGGCTCCTTTCCCGAAGGCGAGAACCGCTTCCGCCGTTGATCTGCGGCCCGGTGGAAGCCGCGACCACCGCCATGTCGGTGTTCAAGACGCTGAGGTGCGGCAGGGCCGGCCCTGATGAGATCGCGGCGAAAGTCGGACTGTCGCGTGCGCACTTCTTCGCTCTATTTCGCGATCAGCTCAATACGACACCTCAGGTGTTCTGGAGCGGCGTGCGGGTCGAGGAAGCCATGCGCCGCGTTGCCGAAGGCGGCGCTCTGACCGAGGTCGCAATGGATCTCGGTTTTTCAGCGCCAGGCAATTTTTCGCGTTTCTTCAAGGAGCACACCGGCGTCTCGCCGTCGATCTTCAAGCGGGCGGCGCGCGATCCGTCGCCTGTGACCGTTACCGGCATCCCCAGGGAGCGGATTTAGGGGCGACGGCGTCGATACAGTCCGAGCGCATTGCCAAATCCTGCTTCGGTGCGAACTCGCTCGGCGTCCGTGACCCGGACTTCTGGATCAGACTGGGCGCTGGCGTTCGCTTCCGTCCTTCCAGGATTTGCCAGCCGTGAACTTCACAGCCTTACTCGCCTTGATGGTGTCAACAACGAGCACCCGGCCACGGTGGAAGATCGGGCCGCTCCTGTCACTGGGAAGGTGACTTGCTGTTCGGAGGAACGAGCAGCCAGATCTGCACTCCGGCGCGATACCTCTATTCGGGTTCGCAGCGACCGAAGGACATCACGAGCAACACCGCTTCAGATTGCCCTACAGAAGTTCCCCGAGGATATTCGACAGATCGGACTGGGCCCCGGGAACCCCGGCTCGCTGCGTGTCGAAGCAGTCGGTCAACGCGAATTCCAAAGCCGTATTACTCCAAGCAGGGAGTCAGTGGCCGAACAGCCGCGTGATCCCCCCGCGCAGGTGCGCCTCCATCGCCTGCCGCGCGGCGGTGGCATCTTGCAGCTCGATGGCTTGTTCCACGGCCGCGTGCTCCTGGCACACACCAGTCCGGCGCTCGCCGCGAGGTCGCCCTGCCAGGCTGCGAGAGAGCCCGATGCTGAAGCGGGTCTGCGGGGCCAGCGCCGTCATCGTCATGCTGAAGAAGCGATTGCCGCAGCACTGGGCCACCGCGTCGTGGAAGGCGATGTCTTCCTCCACCGCGTCGCTTCCATCCGCCAGCGCCTGCTCGAAGCGCTCACGGCACAGGCGAAGGTGATGCATCTCGTCCGCGGTGCGCATCCGTGCCGCACGGGCAGCGGCCTCGCCTTCCACGAAGCCGGAATTCGAGGAAGGCGCGGATGTCCGCGATGTTGTTCAGCGTGCTGAGCGAGGGGGGCCTGGCCTGGGGCAGCGCATCGGTGACGAAAGTGCCCGAGCCCTTGCGCGCGTAGACGCGGCCCTCGTCGCGCAGGCGCGCCAGCGCCTGGCGCAACACCGGCCGCGATACGCCCAGGCGTTGCGACAGGGCCGTTTCGCCGGGCAGCCGGGCGCGCGGCTCGAAGCCCGGCGTGCCGAGCAACTGCAACAGGTCCTCGTAGACCTTGTCGCCCAGCCGCCGATCCGCCGAAATGGTCAATGAAGTCATATGACAGCTTTATACAGGGTAAGCACAGAATATCTCGCGTTGACACCTATTTTCCCGATACGGAAAATTCGATCAACGCTATTTTGGCAATTAAAGATATAAAAAGCTGTCAATCATGTCAATCATGTCAATCATCCGATGCCTCCGCACCTACCGCCTGCCGGACCGACCCAGCCTGATCTGGCTCGAGCTGGAGACGAGCGACGGCCTCGTCGGGCTGGGGGAGACCTTCGCGGCGCGGCTTCGGTCGAGACCTGCTTGCATGAGGAACTCGCGCCCGGGCTGCTGGGGCGCGACGCTCGGCACATCGAGGGCATTTCGCGCCACCTGCTCACGCCGTACGTGGGCTACAACGGCTCCGGCGTGGAGGTGCGCTCGGCCAGTGCCATCGACATCGCCTTATGGGACCTGGCCGGCCAGCGCCAGGGGGTCCCCATCCACGAAGCACTGGGCGGTGCGGCGCGCCCGAGCGTGCCGGTCTACAACACCTGTGCAGGCTATAGCTTCAACACCAGCGGCAAGCGTCGCGACATCGGCGCGGACGACCAGTCCCAAGGGCCTTACGACGACCAGGTTGCCTTCATGCGCGATGCCGGCGCCCTCGCCGGCAGCCTGCTGGACGAAGGCTACAAGGCCATGAAGATCTGGCCCTTCGACATCTATGCACCGGCCARCGGTGGCCACCTGATCAGCCTGCCCGACCTGGAAAAAGGCCTGGAGCCGTTCCGCCGCATCCGCGAGGCCGTCGGCAACCGCATCGAGGTGATGTGCGAACTGCACAGCCTGTTCGGCAACCACTCGGCCCTGCGCATCTGCCAGGCGCTGGAAGACTACGGCGTGTTCTGGGTCGAAGACCCGCTGTGCAAGATGGACGACGCCGCCAGCCTGGCCGACCTGCGGCGCCGCACACGGGTGCCGGTGTGCGGCAGCGAGACGCTGGGCGGCCTGCGCCCCTTCCGCGACCTGCTGGCCGCCGACGCGCTCGACGTGGTGATGCTCGACCTGGCCTGGTGCGGCGGCTTCACCGAGGGGCGCAAGATCGCGGCGCTGGCCCAGGCCTACAACCGGCCGCTGGCGCCGCATGACTGCACCGGCCCCGTCACGCTGATGGCCGGCCTGCAGATGGCGCTGCACGCGCCGACGGCCATCTACCAGGAGGTGGTGCGCGCCACCCTGGCCACTTGGTACCGCGAGACATCGTCACCGACCTGCCGGTGATCCGCGAGGGCATGGCCCAGCCACCCGTGGCGGCCGGCCTGGGCACTCGTCTGCAGGACGCCTTCAAGCAACAGCCGGGCCTCGTCGTCCGCGAAAGCCGCTAGCCATGCACATCCAGATCGTCGGGCTCCATGCGCCCAACGCGCCACGCTTGCGCGCGCTGCTCGGCCCGGAGCACCAGGTCGAAGCGCTCGAGGCCTTCCCCGAAGCGGGCACCATCGAGGCCGACGTAGTGATCGGCAACAGCGTCAGTGCCGACGTGGCCGCGCGCCTGCGCTGCCGGCTGCTGCAGGTGCCCGGCGCCGGATGGGAACAGGTCGCCTGCGAGTCGCTGCCTTCCGGAACCACCGTGTGCAATGTGCACGGCCACGAAGTGCCGATCGCCGAGTTCACGCTGCACGCGATCCTTGAACACTGCCTGCAGCTCTGGCAGTACCCGCCGCGACTCGATGCGGCCGCCTGGGCGCAGGCCTACGCCCAACGGGCCCCGCACGACGAAGCCCACGGCAGGACCCTCGCCATCCTGGGCTTCGGGCACATCGGCCAGGAGATCGCGCGGCGCGCGCGGGCCTTCGGCATGCACGTGATCGCCGTCACGAGCAGCGGCAGGCAGGGGCAGGCGGAACTGGCGCACGAGTTCGTCGCCGTGTCGGCACTGGACGATGTGCTTTCCCGGGTTCAGGCACTGGTGATCTGCTGCCCACTGGACGACAGCACGCGCGGCCTGATCGGCGCGCGCCAGCTCGCGCTGCTGCCCGCGCAGTCCCTGCTGGTGAATGTGGCCCGCGCGGAAGTGGTGGACGAGCAGGCCCTGTACGAAGCGCTGCGCGACAAGCCCCGCGCGCGCGCCGTGCTCGACGTCTGGTACCAGTACCCGAAGAAGGGCCAGGCGCCAGTCGATCCGTCGCGGTGGCCGCTGCACGCTCTGCCGAATGTTCGCGCCACGCCTCACATCTCGGCCATCACGCCGGACCTGCTCGAGCGGCGCTACCGCTTCATGGCCGGGAACATCACGCGCCTGCAGCAGGCGCAGCCGCTCCTGAACGTGATCTACCGGGCGCCCTGATCGCCTCCCCTTGCGTCCACACATCCACGGAGAACCCCATGAAAGCCGAGACTTCAACCACGCTGTCCTCTTCCACCCTCGCCAGGCGCACGCTGCTCGGCATGGCCGCCGTGGCGATGCTGGCCGGCGCATCCCTTCCGGTCCATGCAGAGGACGCGGCGAGCTACCCCAGCAGGATGATCCGCATCATCGTGCCCAACCCGGCGGGCGGCACGTCCGACGTGCTGGGACGCCTGCTGGGGAAGGAGTTGGGCGACATGTTCAAGCAGCCGGTGATCGTGGAAAACAAGGCCGGCGGCAACGGCAACATCGGCGCGGCGTTCGTCGCCAAGTCCGCGCCGGACGGCTACAACCTGCTGTTGCTTGACATGAGCGTGCTGACCATCGGCCCCAGCGTGGCTCCGCAGCTCAGCTACAACCCGCAGAAGGACCTCACGCCCATCGCGATTCCGGCCTATTCGCCGCACCTGCTGGTGGTCCGGAACGATCTGCCGGTGAAGAACATCGACGAGCTCGCCGCCTACGCCAAGAAGAGCGGCAAGCCYGTGACCTTCGGCACGCCGCTGGCTTCGATCAGCCAGCTTGCGGGCATCCTGCTCGCGCAGAACCGCGGCTTCGAGTTCAACGTGATCGGCTACAAGGGCGGCTCCCAGGCCCTGGCCGACCTCGCGGGCGGCCAGATCGACAGCGCGATGGCGAGCGTGGTCGCCACCAACCAGCTGGTGCAGGGCGGCAAGGTCAAGGCCATTGCGGTCACCAGCGCCAAGCCGTTTGCGGCGACCCCCGGCGTGCCGACCGTCGCCTCGCAGATTCCGGACTTCGTCACGGGTTCCTGGCAGGGACTGCTGGCGCCCGCCAACACACCGCCTGCCGTGCTCGACAAGCTTCAGGAGGCCATGCAACGCATCGTGGCGCGCCCTGAATTCGCCAAGCGCCTGGAGGAACTCGGCTCGGAGCCATCGGCCATGAACCGCCAGCAGATCGCGGACTGGATGCGTACCGAGACACAGCGCTGGGGCAAGGTGGTCAAGGACACAACATCAAGGCGGAGTAGTGATGAATCTCATGAAAAATCAGATGACCGCGTTCGTGGCGGCCAGCACTCTTGCACTTGGTGCTGCAATGGCTCCGTCGGCCCAGGCGCAGGCCTGGCCCCAGAAAGCGGTGACGATCGTCGTGCCTTTTCCGGCCGGCGGTGCGACTGACATGCTGGCGCGTGCTCTCGCCGCGAAGATGCAAGCGAACTTGGGTAAGTCCTTCGTAGTTGACAATCGTGCAGGTCCCGGTGGCACCATCGGGGCTGCCCAAGTGGCACGCGCCCCCGCCGATGGCTACACCCTACTGGTCGCATCGCTGGCGCCCTTCTCGGTGGCGCCGCATTTGATCAAGAGCCTGCCTTTCGATCCTCGCAAGGACTTCGATCTGCTCACGGTCGCTGTTCAGGCACCAAACGTACTGGTAGTGCCAGCGGCCTCGCCGCACAAGACGCTGGCAGATCTGCTCACTTTCGAGAAGGCCAATCCTGGCCGCATGACCTTCGCATCTTCTGGCAACGGTGCATCCGACCATCTCACAGCGGAACTGATGTGGCAGCGGACCGGCACCACCGGGGTTCATGTGCCCTACAAAGGCGGTGCGCCTGCGATCTCCGACCTGCTAGGCAATCAGGTGGATGCTTCGTTCCAGAATGTCAATGCGGTGCTGTCGCAGATCAACGCCGGCAAGCTGCGCGCATTGGTCACCACAGGCGACAAGCGCTCGCCAGTGCTGGCTGATGTGCCGACACTCGCGGAAGCTGGCGTCAAGGACCTGAGCGTGTATTCGTGGCAAGGCGTGGCAGCGCCGAAGGGCCTGCCGGCAGACGTGAAGCATAAGATCCATGCCTCATTGATCGCCGCGCTCAGCGATGCGGAAGTGAAGAAGAAGTTCGCCGAACTCGGGCTCGAAGTCGTCGGCAACACCCCCGAGCAATTCGCCGCCTTCCAGCTGGCCGAGTACGCGCGTTGGAAGAACGTGATCGAGACCGGAAAGATCACGGCTGACTGAGCCAAAGGCTAACGAGGACTGGCGTAGATCCAGCTCCGGTCGAAGCCCCGGTGTGATGATGTGAACCTTTGATTTGGAGAAGCCGAGCCGACTGCGTTCCCGTGGGAAGCCCCCGAGGCCGTGCGACGTGCTGGGCTTGTCAGCCGCCGCGATCGCCGCGCAACACGACCATCCGCCTGCCTGCACCCCAGCCGCTCCATGCCATGCCCGCCGCGATGACCACCATCAACATCGCAGACGATTGAAAGCCACCCGTCCAGCCACGCAGCAGGCCTGCGATGAGCGGACCTGCGCTGGCGAGCACGTAGCCCCAACCCTGCGCCATGGCCGAGAGCCGCGCCGTCACCGTCGCGTCGGGCGATCTCATCACGATCAGGCTGAGCGCCAGCGCGAACCCCCCGCCCTGCCCGCAGCCCAAC
>NZ_JBFUIU010000248.1:0-11621 GCF_056401695.1 Variovorax sp. P4_D9 | reverse complement strand
CCCGCGCCAGCGCCAGCGCGCAGGCGGCGCCGATGCCGCCGCCCGCGCCGGTCACCAGCGCCACTTTCCCTTGCACGCGTCCCGTCATGGCTGTCCTCACAATGCGGTGTACAGGCCGCCGTCGACGGGCAGGTTCTGCCCGCTGACGTAGCCCATCAGGTCGCTGCACAGCGCCACGACGGCGCGGCCGATGTCCTCGCGCGGCTCGCCCATGCGGCCGAGCGGGAACAGGCGGAGGTAGGCGTCGCGCACCGCGGGGTTCTGGGCGAAGAACACCTGGGTCGGCTCGGTGGCCGCGGCGGGCTCGATCGCATTCACGGTGATGCCGTCAGGCCCCCACTCGCGCGCCAGCGACTTGACGAAGCCCCGGTCGCCGCCCTTCAACGCCGAGTACACCGGATTCATTGCCGCGCCGTGCAGCCCGAAGGCCGAGCCGAGCACGATGAAGCGGCCGCACCCGCCGGCCCGCAGGTGCGGCAGCGCGGCCTGGGCGCAATGCAGGTTGCCGTCCCAGGCGACGCGGGCCTGGCGCAGCCAGTCCTCTTCGCTGACGTCCTCGAGCGCGATCGGGTGCGCCGAGTCGCCGCCGGCGTTCGCGTTCTGTACCAGGATGTCGAGCCGCCCCCAACGGGAAACGACTGCTTCGACGGCACGGTGCACGGCAGTTGCATCGCCCACATCGGCCTCCAGCGAGAAGGCCGTGCCCCCTTCGGCGGCAATCAGCGCGACGGTGTCGTCGCAGGTCGAGGCTCGGCGCCCGGTCACCGCCACGCGCGCGCCTGCGGCGGCGAGTGCCAGCGCGATGCCRCGGCCGATGCCGGCGCCGGCGCCGGTCACGAAGGCGACGCGGCCTTCCAGCAGGCCCGAGCCGGTTGTTGTCGTCGTTGCGCTTGCCTGGCTCATGGCACCATCCAGTCGCCGCCGTCGAGGTTGAAGCTCGCGCCCGTCACGCCGCGCGCGCCGTCGCTGCCGAGCCAGGCGATCACATCGGCCACCTCGGCTTCCGCTTCGGGCACGCGGCCGAGCGCGGGCGGCGGGGGACCGAGCTCCGGCGTCTGCGGCAGCGCGGCCTCTGCCAGCGAGGGCGCGTAGCGCTGCGCCCCGATACCGACCCAGTTGAGCCGCATGCCGTGCCGGCCCCATTGCCGCGCCGCCGACTTGACCAGCGTGCGCTGCGCTTCGGCCAGCGTGATCAGCGGGACCAGCCCGGCCGCGCCGACCAGCGCCACCGACGGGCCGACGAGGACCGTCGCCCCGCCCGCCTCGCGCTGCTGGCGATAGACCCCCTGCAGAACATACAGGCTCGTGAGCATGCTGCGATGCACGGCGGACTGCCATTCCCCTGCAGACAGAGCCTCCAGCGGGCGCGACGCCAACGCCGCGGGCGTTGCGCCCGCATGCACGACGAGGTCTGCGCCGCCGGCCTCGCGCGCGGCATGGCCCAGGACTTTCTCGGCGTCCGCGCACGAGCCGGGTGTCACGTCGAGCTCGACAACGCACGCCCCGTGCCGCCGAAGCCCGCGGGCCAGCGCGCCTCCGAGTGCCAGGCCCGGCATGGCGACGATCGCGCGCCGGCCTGCCAACAGTGCCGCACCGGCGTCTTGCGCGACTCCTTGGACCATGCGTTGCTCCTTTGTGACCCGGGCCGGGCTCGTGCGTATCGTAGAAAGCGATGACATTTATATGAACGTCGTTCTACAATATAAACCACTCACGGCGCCGCAGCAAGAGCTGCAGCGCTTCTTTTTTCGATAGCAGGAGACCCGCGTGACCCCGCCCTTGCTCGACGCCAACCCTCCGGTGCAACGTGCCATCGACGACGCGATCGCCAGCGGGCGCGAGATCGGCGTTCAGGTAGCCGCCTACCATCGCGGCCGCCTGGTGATCGACGCGTGGGGCGGCCTGGCCGATCCCGCAAGCGGACGGCCGGTCGACGGCGAGACGCTCTTCAACGTCTACTCGGTCACCAAGGCCGTCGCCGCCACGGCGGTACACATGCTGGTCGATCGCGGCCGGCTAGCCTACGACGCACCCGCGGCGAGCTGGTGGCCCGAGTACAGCGCGCATGGCAAAGGCAGGACCACGCTGCGCGACGTGCTCACGCACCGTGCCGGCATCCCGCAGATGCCGCAGGGGATGACCCCGGAACGCCTGTGCGACTGGACCTGGATGACCCGCGCGATCGCCGACCTCCAGCCGCTGGCAGAGCCCGGCACGAAGACCCTGTACCTGTCAATGACCTTCGGATGGATCCTCGGCGAACTCGTGCGCCGCGCTGACCCGGACCATCGATCGCTCGGTCGCTTCGTGCGCGAGGAGATCGCTGCGCCGCTCGGCGCGCCGGACCTCTGGATCGGCATCCCCGATGAAGTCGAACCGCGGATCGCGCGGCTGATCGACGCGATGCGGCCGCTGCCGGCCGAGCACCTGCCGCCGCTCTATCTCGCCTCCATGCCGCCCGAGGTCGCGCTGGGACCGGCGGTGTTCGAGCGGCCCGAGGTGCGCCGCGCCGAGGTGGCCGGCGTCGGCGGCATCTTCACGGCACGCAGCGAAGCACGCTTCTGGGCCATGCTGGCCGGCGGCGGCGAGCTCGACGGCGCACGCCTGCTCTCGGAAAGCCTGGCGGCCACGCTGAACACGCCGCGTGCGCACAGCGATGAGCCCGATCCGGTGATGTTCGGCTTCCCGCTCCCGATCACGATCGGGGGCTACTGGTTCGGCGGCGAGCATCCGCCGGTGTGCTCGGCGAAGAACCCGCGCGCGCTCTGCCATCCCGGCCAGGGCGGCTCCATCGGCTGGGCCGATCCCGATGCGCAGCTCGCCGTGGCGATCTGCCACAACCGTCTGTTCAACCCGGCCACACGCGACGAAGACGCGATCCTGACGATCGCCGAGGCCGTGCGTGGTGCATTGAAACTCTGAAGGATCACCATGGGCGCCATTCCCCGCATTCAGGATTTCGACGACCCGGCCTACGACCCCTTCGTCTCCGATGACGCCGCCTTCGCCGACCACGACGACCCCTACCCTCACGATATGCCGCATTGGCGTTGGACTACGTCGCTTCGCGTAATCGTCCGTATGCGTCTGTCCGTGGCATCTTGAGGTGACGTGGCCGGTGGCCGTAATCGTCCAATCACTCACCGATGCCGGACAGGACTACGATGAGCGCCATGGCAGCCGGGCACCAAACATGCTTGATCCGCCTCTCACCTCCCTCATCGTCAGCGAACCATGCTTATCAAAATCGGTTTCGACATCGAACTCGGCGTCACGGCGCCCACGGCGCTGATCTACTTGCTGCGGCTGCATCCCTCGCGCGCCGGAGACATCCAGCCGGGGGGGAGCATGACGATCAGCCCGCCGCTGCGCACCGACTACTACACCGACGCCTTCAATAACCATTGCGCACGCGTAGAGATACCGCTCGGAGTGAGCAGGGTGCGCCTGCGCAACGAAGCGGTGGTCTTCGACACCGGCTTGCCCGATCCGGTCACGCCAGGCGCCGTCGAGCATGCAACGGCCGATCTCCCGGTGGCGACGCTCCAGTTCTTGCTACCGAGCCGCTATTGCGAAGTCGACAGCGAACTGCTCCAGCTCGCATGGAGCCTGTTCGGCGGCGTGCCGCCCGGATGGCGGCGCGTGCAGGCCATCTGCGACTTCGTGCACGGGCACCTGCGCTTCGACTACCAGCGCGCGCGGGCCACGCGCACGGCGCTGGAGGCCTACCGCGAGCGCGTGGGCGTGTGCCGCGACTTCACGCACCTGGCAATCACGCTGTGCCGCTGCATGAACATCCCGGCACGCTACGTCACGGGCTACCTCGGCGACATCGGCATCGCGCCGGTACGGTACCCGATGGATTTCAGCGCCTGGTTCGAGGTCTACCTGGGCGATCGCTGGCACACCTTCGACGCGCGGCACAACATCCCGCGCATCGGGCGCATCGTGATCGCGCGCGGGCGCGACGCGGCCGATGCGCCGATCACGATGGTGTTCGGGGTTAACACGCTCGAGCGCTTCGAGGTGACGACCGACGAAGTGATTCAGTTCGCGACCTGAGGCGCCTCAGTGGGTTGCGGGCCGGCAATCGAGCGCAATGGCGCATCGCATGCACCTGGCCGGGACGAGGTTCCCCTTAGTCAGGGTCAATCGCTTTTCAACGACCGCTTCCGGGAAGGCCGTTCAGCCGCATTGGGCCCAAAGTCAGCGGGCGCCATGCGCGATTGACGACTCCGCCTTCAGGCGGAATCCCATCGAAGGGCCTTGTAAATTGCGTCCAGCAACTGATGCTGCCCGTAGGGCTTCTGCAAGAAGTCCACGGCACCGCCTTTGATCGCGCCGAGGGCCGTTGGAATGTCGACGCTGCCGCTGACAAAGACGATCGGCAGGTGGGCACCCATCTCCCGCAGGCGCTCCTGCAGCGCGAGTCCATTCATGCGAGGCATGTGCAGGTCAAGCACTAGGCATCCGCACCAAGTCCGGTCGAAGGCTTCCAGGAACTCGAGYGCCGAACTGAAGACCGCAGTCGCCAGCTCGACCGCATCAATCAACTCGTGAACAGCATCGCGACACGCCTCGTCGTCATCAACGATGAATACAGTGGGTTCGCTCAAAGTCTTGCCCTTTCAAGCCGTGCTGAGCTGGACGAGGTCCTTCAAGGCCCAGCGCTTTCGCCCTGGCGCCCAAGCTACTGCCAGCCTAACGCCGGGTTGAGTTTTTCGACATTGGCCTTTGGTGCAGAAGAGTCACCTTCTTGGTAGCACCTCGGTCTTACTGTAAGCCTCTGTAAGCCATAGGGAAGGACCCGGCCATCTGGGCTATGACGCTGCACTCAGCGTGAGTTTCCCGCATCGAACGAGGCCGGCTGTACGTCACCTATCACAACACCCACCCCAAGCCCTGCATCCGGACGGCCAGCGCCACAGACATCCTGGCCAAGGTCACCCGGGCGAAGGCGRCTGTCGCCGCTGTGGCACGCGCTGGCCGTCGCGAACGGCCAGCGGACTGTTCTACCTTTGGTCGAACTCGCCTTCCAGTCCATGGGGCGGTCATTCAGGTCGCCACGACATCAACCTACACATGGCAGCCACCACGTGTCAGCGCCCCTCATGTAGTCCGTCGACATAGAGCGTGTCCGCTTCAACAACCCGCGCATGGATGTCGTGCGCTTGGATTTCGCGTGATTCCACGACCGGCGCGTGGATGTCTTCGCCGTGATGGCCACCTGGCTCGCCCTTCACCCTATAGACAACCCGCGCGCGCACCGTGTCCGCATGGACATTGTGCGCTCGGATGACATGCGCCCGAACGACGTCGCTATGGATATCGTGTGCATACACCGCCTGAGACCGAACATGCTGACCGCGGTAGCGCGGCTCATACACGTTCTCATACCAATCTTGCTGCACGAAATAGACCGGCTGGCCGCACGCATGGTAGCGACGACAGTACCTGCGCCAATCCTTCGCGTGCTCGGGCGGCACGTACAGATAGATGGGCGGCTGAGCCGTCTTGGTGGGCGGCGGCTCGATCACTATCGGCTCGGGGTAGATGACCTGCGGTTGGGGCGCATTGCCGATGTCGATGCGGCCGTGGAAACCTGGTTGATCGACGTTGACTGACACGCCAACGTCAGCCGCCAGTGCCGGGGCGGTGGTGAGCGCGATCAACGCCGAGAATAAAAACGCCTCATGTATTCGGTCTTCGGTTTGCGTCGGTCACTGAGTTCGGCGCGCCACAACTGGCGCCCCGAAAGACATCTTCGTCACAGAGCGCCGCGAGGCGCAGCCACGCGGAGGGGAGCAAATACGTGATGATTTCGGCCACCGGACGCGATGCCGGCCGACCCGCCACTTGATGCGGCCCCTTCATATTATCGCGCCTGAAAGCCGACGCCGGCGATCCGTGGTCGGTCTTCGGCGGCTGCGGAGTTGCTCGCGGCTATTCGCGGCCGACCCACCGAGCCGCAGGATTGGGCTCCAGCACGGCCGCAGCGTCCTCGTCGGTACCGCACGATCGCCAATGCCCGCTTTCACGCGCTGAACTTTGGGCAGCCTACGACGGCAACGGGCCCAATCCGGAAGTACGTGTCGTGACGCTGAATTCGACGCCGCTAAGCCGGCCTTCAGAAACGCGCGACAACTGCTCCTTACCGACCAAACTGACACCTTCCAGGAGTGTTAGCGCTGGTGTAAATCCGCATCTATTCGCTGGTGAGGACGCGGTTTTACGACTTTGATGGAAGGCGCAGAGACGGTGCCTGCATCTGTCGCGCCTTTTGAGGGGCGAGCCCTGGCCGAGCGCAGACTTGCCCTGGCGCGGCGCCGATTGACGAACCCTGACCGTACCCACGGGTGCAGCGCGGCAGCACATTCAGGGCAGAACCCATGCGTTTGGGCTGCCTCAGTCGCGGCCGAAGGCTCGATACTGGCCAAGGACGGGCTCAGCGGTCGGCGCTTGTTGCCAACCCTGATGCGTCACAGAGCCTGCATCCTGGGCGCCAAGCCCACGTCGCTCCTTCTGTCGCAAGCGCCACCTTCGCGTTCGCTCGACATGATTGACTCGCCCGATGCCGCTGGACTGGTACCTCTGGCCAGCGGCCTGCTGAGCTTCAACTCGTGCCGCGCAGGAGCAAGACTGGCCGCAGTAAATCTGGCCACGGTCACAACGGCTACAGAGCACGGTGCGTTCGCGTCATCGGGCACACAAAAACATGCGACCAAACCAATTCCATCACGGGGTAATCGAACGCTCTCTCACCCCGTCATGCCCGCAGCTATGGTGCACGCCAGGCGTTCAGTTGGCATGCACCACAGGGCCCAACTCGACCGTCGGCAGCGCGTCCATGTCGGCGCGCAGGCCCACGCTTCTGYAGCCCATACCGCAGCGTAAGGTGCCCACCACCCCGCTGTCGCCCACGTTCTCCTGCACCTGGACGCCGAGCACCGCAGCGCCAGCAGCACCGGCGTCTGCCCTTCCCTGCCTTGCAACGCATGCGACCCATGTGAGTGGCGAAGCCAGTGCGTGCTCGCTTTTTTCAGCTGCAGCGCGTCCACCCCTTCGAGGCTGTCGGCCGCCTGCGCCAGGAACGCCTTGATCGCCTGGTAAAGCCCCGAGGCCGACCAGGATGGCGGCCGCTCGAACTCGGTGTCGAAGCGCGCCATCACATGGATGCCCTGGTTGCTCGGCGCGCTCACTTGCCGCTCGAAGCCATGTCGGGCCAACTCGTCGCCGAATTCGTCGACCAGCTCGGCCGGCACGGGCACCTGCCGGCTGCGCCCGCCCTTGCCGGTGACCGACACCATCCAGTCGGTCGCCATCGTCCCATCGGCCGTCTTGTAGTCGACTTGCGCCAGGTCCTCGCATTTCACGGCGGTGATCTCGGCCAGGCGCAACCCGGTCGCATAGAGCCAGCGCATGCCGCGCCGAAGCCGCCGCCCGGCCTCCGTGTCGACATGATTCTTCAACAGCGCATCGACGTGGTCCCACTGGGCGAAGGTCAGGAGTTGCGGCGGCCGGAAAAGGCTTCTCCGGCAGTCGTCGCATGGGCGGGATCTGTCACCCAAGACGAAACCTATATCTCGGCCATCACAGTCTACGAACTCGAGGTGGGAGTGCAGCAGAAGGAGCGTGTCGATGCCGCACAAGGAACCATCCTCCGCGCCTGGCTAAGTAGACAGGTGCTCAGCGAGTTTGCCGAGCGCATCATCGAAATTGACGGCAGCGCCGCAGCCATGGCGGCAACCTTGACTATCGCGCATCAGATTCCAGCGGCGGACGCGTACATCGCGGCTTCGGCCATCACCCGCCGTCTGACGATCGTCACTCGCAATACCAGGCACTTTGCGCCGACCAACGCGCCGATCATCAACCCTTGGGATTTCAATTCGGGTTGATCTGCGCGCCTTGCGCACGCCGATCGCGCGGCGGCGGCGGCGCGAAATAGGTGGGTTGGCTGCCGATCCGTTTGGCGGCGGTCGAACAGCTGCGGGTGCCTTGTTAAAGGTGTTCGACCTGTGCGCGAATCGCATCCCACGATCTGAGCTACTCCGACGCCTTTCGCACAACATGCTCTTTTGAATACGCGCCTCATTTATTATCGCAAGTAAATATAGGCTGGGTGGAAACCCGGGTCTCCGGCTGTATGAGCATGCGGTTTTAGGAATTCTTGTGCGCGTGAGGTGGTCCCTGGAAGACGACGCGCGACGAGCTGAAAGGTCAAAAATGGAAACGAACGCATCGAGCTCCACATTCCCGCCGCGCGGCGGCCGCGGCATCCAGGAAGCCCAGGTTTGGGAAGCCGCGGACGCGCTGGTGCACGAGGGCCTGCGCCCGACCATCGAGCGCGTGCGCCAGAAGATCGGCAGCGGCTCGCCCAACACCGTGAGCCCGATGCTGGAGCACTGGTTCGCCACGCTCGGCAAGCGCCTGGATGGCCATGGCGCCAACTTGGCCGACGGCGAGGCGCACCAGCCCCCTTGGCCGTGGTCCAGGCCGCCAAGCAGTTCTGGGACGCCGCGCGCCGCGTGGCCGACCAGGTGCAGATCCAGAAGACCGAGGCAGCACGACGCGAGCTCGAGCTGCAGCGTAACGCCCTGACCCAGAAGGAAGCAGACCTCCAGCAGCGCGAGACCACCTTCGACCAGGCCCGAGTCGCGCTCGACGAGGCGCTGGCTTCCTCGCGCCAGGCGGTCACGGCAATGGAGGCCCAGATGCACACCCAGCAGCAGGGGTCCGCTCGTCTGCTGAGCGACTCGGAAGCCGAGGTGCGACGCCTGCGTAAGGCCCTAGACGAGGCCGTGGCCAGCAAGGAAGCCCTGCGCGAGAAGGCGGCGATGGAACTCGGCGCGGTGCAGCGCGACGCGAGGGAAGCCGAGCAGCGCCATGTCGCCCACGAACGCCGCCTCCTGGCCGACGTCGACCGCGAGCGGGTGGCCGCCCGCCAGGCAGCCGCAGATCTTGCGAAGGAGCAGAAGGCCCGCGCCGCAGATCTGGAATTGGCTCGCGGTGCGCAAGAAGCAGCCAAGCAGGCGCTGCAGGTCGAGAAGGCCGCGCACAGCGATGCCGCCGCCGCCTGGTCGCGCCAGCAGCAGGAGATCCAAGTGGAGCTGGCCACACTGCGCGAGCGCGCCGCCGGGGCAGAGCACCGCGCTGCTGACCTGACCGCACAGCTGCAGCGCCAGCAGGGGCAGGCCGAGCGCGAGATTGCACAGTTGCGCGAGAGCCAGGCGGCGACAGCGGCGGCGCTGCGCCAGCTTGAGGCCCACCACGGCGGCGAGGGAGCCGCGAAGCCCGCGCCTGGCCGTGCAGCGAGGGGCCGGAAGCCTTCGGAATGAGCGCGCGCGGCGAGAGCCGGACGTATGTTTTCCCATACGGTGTTTCTCCGGACCGAGTTCAGCCTGGGGAGTAGGCGGCCCAACGAACAACACGCTACTCAACCTCGTGGCACAGCAAACACCGAGGACGGCGCAGGACGTAGCCCTCCAGTGCTTGGTTCGATGGGTGAGGACCTATTGGACCTATCGATGCAACAAAGCGGCAATAGCATCTGCAGGGACGGCTTCCGGCGCCCTCCCCTGTCTTACCGCTGTAGCCGCTGATGCTCTTGCTGCGCGTTGCGATTGCCCTCATGTAGGTTCCTGCGTTCACTCTTCTCGTGGTCTTCCGGCATGCTGTTGGCGCTGACCGCCGTTCTCGGGCTTCTCAATGCGATTGCAGGAAGCGTCGTGGTACTAGCGATCCCCGAGGTCTTGCCGAGGCACATCCGCGCGACAGGACTGGCGATYGCCTGCGCAATCGGAGTGGCGATCTTTGGCGGCAGCACACAGTTCGTGGTGACTTGGCTTATCGGCGCACCGGCAAACCCCGCCGCACCGGCGTGATACGTCGCGATAAGCAGCGCGATCACAGCGTTGGCCGTCCTTGCTTTCCCCGAAACTCGGAATCGAACTCTCGAGGCCTAGGGAGACGACGTCAGCGACAGGCGCCACCGTCGCCAACGCAGTGACTTCATGTCCGCGTGCAACTGTTGGCAACTGTTGCAGCTAGGAAGGACAGTCGGGCTGCGGCACAACAAGCTTGACCGCCCCAGTGCTTGCCAACTTCTTGATGTCGTCGGCCCCGTAGCCCAACTCTCGCAGCACATCCTGTCCGTGTTCGCCGAGCATGGGTGGCGGGCGACGCAGTTCTGGCCGCACGCCGTCGAATCGAAGCGGCTGCGCCACCGTCCTCAACGCGCCCAGTTGAGGGTGCTCGTAGGGAACGATCATTCCGCTCGCGGTGGTGTGCGGATGATTGGAGAGCTCCCCCAGCGAATGCAGCGGCGAGCTCGGAATTCCCGCCGCGCCTAAATCTTTCAGCCAGGCGTCGCGCGTACGGGTAGCGAGCACGTTACGCACCATCGCAACCGTCTCGGCCCGATGGGCGACGCGATCAGCGTTGGTCCTGAAACGGGGGTCATCGACGACGGCCTCGAGGCCGACGGTCTCACAGAAAGATCGCCAGAGCGTGTCGTTGGCCACACCAAGGATCAACGGCCGATCGGCAGTCTCGAAGGCCTCATAGGGGCACAGCGACTCGTGCCCGGAGCCCGGCCTCTCGGGCTCGGTCCCACGCTCCCAGAAACCCTGTAGGAAGTATCCCAGAAAACCAGTGGCGGAATCGAAGAGCGAGGCCTCGACCAGCCCGCCGACGCCGGTGCGGGACCGCTCGAACAGCGCGGCAAGTACACCGATCAGCGCGTGCAGGCCGGTCGCCTGATCAACTGGCGAGAACGGGCTGCGCACCGGGGGACCATCGCGCTCGCCGGTGATCGAGAGCATCCCACAGAAGGCTTGCAGGATGACGTCGTAGCCCTTGTCGCTGCGCATCGGACCGACGGATCCGAATCCAGAGATGTTGCAGTACACGAGGCGGGGATTGCGCGTGCGTAGTGCTTCCGATCCGACCCCGAGGCGATCGGCGACGCCGGGACCGAAGCTGCTGATCACCACGTCGGCCGAGTCCGCCAGACGCAGCACGATTGCCAAGCCTTCCGGATGCCGCAAGTCCACGGCGATGCTGCGCTTGTTGCGGTTCGCGCTGAGGAACACGGTGCCGGTCGGCGACGTGCCTTCCTGGGTAGCGCGAAACGGCGGCCAGCCGCGCGTCTCGTCGCCGTCGCTGGTCTCGACCTTGATGACATCGGCGCCCATGTCTCCAAGGTACTGGGCACACAGGGGACCGGCTAGGACCTTGGACAGATCAAGTACCTTCACTCCCGAAACAGGCGTGGCGCTCATGACGCTTCTCCTTTCAACTCGGTTTCAGCCCTGCGGCGCGGATCAGCCGGCCCCATTTCTCCTTCTCCGTCGCCACGAAKGTGCTGAGTTCGGTACCGGTCTTCGCCACTGGATCAATCCCCAGTTCGAGCAGCTTTTCCTGAACGTTGGGGCGCTCGAGGGTCTTGGCGAACGCATTGGCAAGGAGGCGTGAGGTCTCGGGCGAGAGGCCCTTGGGAGCGTATATCACGGTCCATCCAACCAGCTCATACCCCTCAACGCCCTGCTCCGCCACTGACTTCACGCCGGGCAAAAGCTTGCTTGACTTCGCGGAGTTAATACCCAGCGCCTTCACTTGTC
>NZ_JBFUIU010000247.1:0-11628 GCF_056401695.1 Variovorax sp. P4_D9 | reverse complement strand
CTACTGGCAAGCCGGAGGCGCCCAGCCGAAGGGACGCGGCGCAGACATCGTCGGCACCCTCGAGACCGTGCTGAAGCGCAACCGCACGCACCCCGGCGCCATCCACCTGTACATCCATGCGGTGGAGGCGTCCACCCAGCCGGAGCGCGCGCTGCCCTATGCCAAGCGGCTGGGTGCGCTGGTGCCCGGCGCCGGCCACCTGGTGCACATGCCCGCGCACATCTACTACCGCGTGGGCATGTACCGCGAGTCGCTGGACGCCAATCTGCGCGCGATCCAGGTCGACGAGGCCTACTTCAAGACCTCCCCGTCTGACCCGCTGTACAAGGCCGCCTACTACCCGCACAACATTCATTTCGTGATGGTGTCGGCGCAGATGGGCGGCGACGCGAAGACGGCGATCGATGCGGCCTCGAAGCTCGACGCATCGGTACCGGCCGAGCTGGTGAAGATGTTTCCGATCCTGCAGCCGATCAAGGCGGCGCACTACACGACCCGTGCGCAGTTCAGCGACGCCGACACGATCCTCCAGCTTCCGGCCCCGCCCGAGGAGGTGGTACTGGTGTCGACCATGTACCACTACGCGCGCGCCGTCGCCTTCGCGGCGCGCAAGGACAAAGCGGGCGCGCAAAAGGAAATCGACGCCATCACCGCGATCGAGCGCGGGGCCGACTTCAAGCCTTTCGAGCCCTGGGGGCTGCCGGCCAAGGAGATCGTGCGCACCGCGGCTCTGGTCGCCACCGGGCGCCTGGCCGACGCCACGGGAGACCTGGACGGTGCGGCCAAGGCCTACACCGAAGCCATCGCCATCGAGGACGCGCTCACCTACACGGAGCCGCCCTACTGGTACTACCCGGTGCGGCAATCGCTGGGCTCGGTGCTGCTGCGCCAGGGCAAGCTCAACGAAGCGGAGCAGGCGTTCAGGGCTTCACTGGTACGCGTCCGCAACAACGGCTGGGCCCTGGCCGGGCTGGCCGAAGTCGAGCGCAGGAAGGGTGACGCCCGCGCGGCGCAGGCCGCCAGCGAGGCTTACCGTCGCGCCTGGTTCGGCCCCAAGGACGGGCCCGATCTGGCGCGGCTCTGAGCTGCCGGCGCTTGCCGCGTCGGCGTGTATTCGGCATGTATCCGTGCGGTATCGCCAAGGCAATGACCCTGCACACGCGGGCGCGGCGGCCTAGACTGCGGGTCATGGCTGTCACGGAACGCCGTCTTCGCTCGACCGACACCCCGGCGTGGACCGACGCTGCCGAAGCAATGTATCGCGCCGCCCAGGCCGTGGCCGGCGCCAACGGCCCCGGCACCATGGCCGCGCTGGTGCAGGAGCTGGCGCAGATCCTGCGCGTGGCGACCGTGTTCGTGGCGGTCTTCACCAACAGCTCGCGCCGCACGCTGCGCACGTTGGCAGCCGTGCTCGATGGCCAGCCGATGAGCAACTTCGATTACCCGCTGCAGGGCTCGCCCTGCGAGAAGGTGGTCGGCCGTGCCTATCGCTTCGTCGCCCAGGGCGTCGCGGCGGAGTTGATCCCCGGCACCGTGTTCGCGGAAACGGGATTCGATTCGTACGCGGCATTCCCGCTCAACGACGCCGACGGCAGACCGCTCGGACTGCTGGTCGCGATGGACCGCAAGCCGATGGCCAACGCCACGCTGGCCGAGGCGCTGCTGAAGATTTTCGCCAGCCGCATCATCGCCGAGGTCGAGCGCAGCAGTGCTGACGAAGCGCTTCGCGCGGCGGCGCTGGCCGTGTCCGCGGCCAGCGGCGAGTCGGTGTTCGTCGAATTGGCGCGCTATCTTGCGATGATCCTGCAGGTCGAGATGGCGTTCATCTCGCGCCACCGGCCCGACGACGGCGATACCCTGCACATGCTGGCGATCGTCAGCGATGGCGAGGTCCGGCGCGGCCATCGCTACCCCGTAAAGGGCACGCCCTGCGAGCATGTGCTCGGCCAGCAGTTCCGCGCCTATCCGTCAAAACTGGGCGAACTGTTCGTGCTGGACGAGGACGTTCGGCTGCTGGATGCCGAGAGCTATGCCGGCCTGCCGCTGAACGATGCGCAAGGCCGCCCGCTGGGCACCATCGGCATCGTCTCGCGCCGTCCGCTCGTCAACATCGAGCGCATCGAGTCGATGCTGCGCATCTTCGCCGGACGCGCCGCGGCCGAGATCGAACAGCTGGGAGCGCGCGAGGCGCTGCAGCGTTCGGAGGCCAGCTACCGTGCCATCTTCGAGGCCTCGGAGGATTCGATCTTCATCCACGACTGGGACAGCGGCGCGATCCTCGACGCCAACCCCAAGGCCTGCGCCGTCTATGGCTACAGCCGTGACGAGCTGTGCCGGTTGTCTCTGACGGACATCAGTTCGGGCGATGCCCCCTACACCGCCGAACAGGGGTTGAAGCACATGCAGCTGGCCAAGCTGGGGCGCTGCCCGCCTTTCGAGTGGCACCGGCGCAGCCGCGCAGGCGAGCTTCGCTGGGACGAGGTCTGGCTCAAGCCGGCGATGATCGGCGGCCRCCACCACATCGTGGCGTTCGCGCGCGACATTACCGAGCGCAAGGCGACGTTGGCGGCGCTGCAGGCMCAAGAACAGAAGTACCGGGCCATCTTCGACGGCAGCGTCGACTCGATGGTGCTGTGGAGCCAGGACCTGCGCACCGTCGATGTCAATCAGGCCTTCGTGCGCATGACCGGCATGACACGCGAGCAGGTGGTCGGCAGGCACTGGACGGAACGCCCGGATGCCAAGGACATGCAGCGCCTGATCGGCTTCATCGATGGGGCGCTGCAAGGGCATGAGACACAGGCCGTCGAACCGGTGTCGCGCGCCGACGGCAGCACCTTCCAAATCGAACTGCGCTATATCCCGGTGCGCCTGGCCGACACGCCCTACGTGCTGGGCGTCGGCCGCGACGTCAGCGAGCGGCTCGCGAGCGAACGAGCACTGCGCGCCAGCGAGGCCCAGTACCGCGGCATCTTCAATGCGTCGGCCGACGCGCTGGTGCTGCGCGCAGCCAACTTCAGCATCGTCGATGCCAACGCGACCTACGAGCGCATGAGCGGCTATCGCCTGGCCGAGGTGCTGGGCGTGGACCGGGTGCTGGCCAACCCGCCCGAGATCATGGCTACGATCCGCGGCCTGCACGAGCAGGCGCTGGCCGGCGAGCAGGTTCGGCTCGAAACCGAACTGGTGCGGCGCGACGGCGAGCGCTACGACCTCGAATTGCGCGGCGTCCCGATCCTGCACCACGGCGAACCCCACGTGCTGTACATCGGCCGCGACATGACCCAGAGCAAGCGTGCCGAGCGGGCCCTGCGCAACAGCGAGGAGCAGTACCGGGCGATCTTCAACGCCTCGGCCGACGGCCTGGTGGTGCGCGACGCCGACTACCGCGCGGTCGACGTGAATCCGGCCTACCTGCGCATGAGCGGCTTCACGCGCGAGGAGGTGCTGAGCGCGACCCGGGTGCTGACGCAGCCCGATGCGGCGCTCCAGCAACGCCATCGGGCCCAGCACGCCGATATCCTGGCCGGCCGGCCGGTGCGCTTCGAAGCGCCGGGTGTGCGCAAGGACGGCAGCCCCTTCTACCTCGAGGTCAGCGGCATGCCAGTGACCTACCGCGGCGAGCCGCATGTGCTGTATGCGGCGCGCGACATCACCGAGCGAAAGGCCGCCGAGGGCGAACGCGCACGTCTCGAGGCGCAACTGCGGCAGGCACAGAAGATGGAGGCCATCGGCCAGCTCACCGGCGGCATTGCGCACGACTTCAACAACATCCTGACCAGCGTCATCGGCTACCTGGTGCTCGGCCAGGAGCATGCCGAACGCCTGGGCGACGCCAGGCTCCAGCGCCAGCTGAACCAGGCGCACATCGCCGCACAAAGGGCGCGCGAGCTGATCGCGCAGATGCTGGCCTTCGCGCGGCGCCAGCGGGGCCAGCGCCGAACCCTGGCATTGGGCCCGCTGGTCGGCCAGACCCTGCAACTGCTGCGCGCCACGCTGCCGTCTTCGGTATCGCTGGACTTCGTCACGCCTCCCTCGGCCGGCGGCGACGACATGAACGTGACCGTCGACGCCGTCCATCTCGAACAGGTCCTGTTCAACCTGTGCATCAATGCCCGTGACGCGATCACCGGCTCGGGCTGGATCCGCGTGCGTCTGGGCCGCAATGGCGGCGGTGGAACCTGCGCGTCGTGCCGCGCCCCGGTCGATGCCGGCCGCTGGGTCGAGTTGAGCGTGGCCGACAGCGGCTGCGGCATCGCGCCGGACCTGATCGACCGCATCTTCGAACCCTTCACCTCCAGCAAGGAGGTCGGCCGCGGCTCGGGCATGGGCCTGGCGATGGTGCACGGCATCGTGCATGACCACGGCGGCCACGTGCTGGTGGAAACTTCGCCGGACGTCGGCTCGGTGTTTCGCGTGCTGCTGCCGCCGGCCAGCGACGCGGCGGCCGACGCGCCCGATATGCCGGCCGTCGCCACAGCGGCCGGCGAAGCGCTCTGCGCACGCGTGATGGTCGTCGACGACGAGGCCATGGTGGGCGACTTCATGGTCGAGCTGCTGTCCGGCTGGGGCATCGAGGTGGTGCTGCACCGCAGCCCGCTGCAGGCACTGGCATGGCTGGAGGACAAGGGCCAGGCGCTCGACCTGCTGATCACCGACCAGACCATGCCGCAACTCGACGGCCTGCAGCTGGCGCGGCGCGCGGCCGCGCTGCGCCCGGGCCTGCCGGTCTTGCTGTACACCGGCAACGCCGACGGCGTCGACGAGGCCGAAGCAAAACGCAACGGCGTTTGCGGCGTGCTGCGCAAGCCGATCGACAACGAGTCGCTGCACGCATTGATGAAGTCGTGCCTGCACAGGGCGGGCGGCGGCACCGCTCCAAGCCGCTGAGCCGGTGCCTGCGGATACCGGCGCGATACAAAGGCGCAGCGCCTCGACACGCGAGCAATACCAAGGCCTCCCAGACTTCGTTTCACGCCGCCAGCGCGACCGGACGCTGCGCGGTGCACCCCGTCTCCATCCGGCCGCACCTTCGAGGAGAACAGTTCCATGGTTGACTTTCACACCACCCAAGGCGGTAAGGTCGGCATCGCCGACGAGCCCATCGCGGCGCTGCGCGCGGCGCTGCGCGGCAGCCTTCTCATGCCGGCCGACGCCGGCTACGACGTGTCGCGCACGCTGTGGAACGGCATGGTCGACCGCCGGCCGACGGCGATCGTGCGCGCCGCCGGCGCCGCCGACGTGATTCAGGGCGTGAACTTCGCGCGAACGCACCAGCTGCTGCTGGCGGTGAAGGGCGGCGGCCACAACATCGCCGGCAAGGCGGCCTGCGATGGCGGCCTGATGATCGACCTGTCGGCGATGAAGTCGGTGCGCGTCGACCCGGCGGCCAAGCTGGCGCGCGTCGAGCCCGGGGCGCTGCTGTCCGACTTCGATCGCGAGACGCAGGCTTTCGGCCTGTCCACGCCCACCGGCATTAATTCGACCACCGGCATGGCCGGGCTCACGCTCGGCGGCGGCTTCGGTTGGCAAAGCCGCAAGCGCGGGCTTACCATCGACAACCTCAACGCCGTCGACGTGGTGCTTGCCTCCGGCGAGTTGGTGCAGGCGACCGCGACGAAGAACCCCGATCTGTTCTGGGCGGTGCGTGGCGGCGGCGGCAATTTCGGCGTCGTGACCTCCTTCGAGTACCGGCTGCATCCGCTGGGTCCCGAGGTCCTGGCCGGGCTGATCGTCTATCCGCTCGAACAGGCGAAGCAGGTGTTCGAAGGCTATCGAAACTTCACCGCGGCGGCGACCGACGAGATGACCGCCTGGATGGTGCTGCGCAAGGCGCCGCCGCTGCCCTTCCTGCCGCAGGAGGTGCATGGCAAGGAAGTGGTCGTCATCGCCTTCTGCTGGATCGGCGAGCTGGCTCGGGGAGAAGAGCTCGCCCGGCCGCTGCACAGCTTCGGCACGCCGGCCGGCGCGCATGTCGGGCCGATGCCCTTCGCCGGCTGGCAGACTGCCTTCGACCCCCTGCTGCAACCGGGTGCACGCAACTACTGGAAGTCGCATGACTTCAAGTCGCTGAACGCCGATGTCGAGCGCATCCTGTGCGACGCCACTGCACGTCTGCCGAGCGACGAGTGCGAGGCGTTCATCGGCCAGCTGGGCGGGCAGATCAACCGGTCGGCGGTTGGCGACACGGCCTACCCGCATCGCGATGCCGAGTTCGTCRTCAACGTCCACACCCGCTGGCGTGACGCCGCAGACGACCGCAAGTGCATCGACTGGGCGCGCGCGCTGTTTGATGCGCTGGCGCCGCATGCCACCGGAGGCGTCTACGTGAACTTCATGCCGGAGGACGAGATGCAGCGCGTGGCGGCCGGCGCCTATGGGCCCAACTACGCGCGGCTGGCCGCGCTGAAGGCCAAGTACGACCCGGCCAACCTGTTCAGCCAGAACCAGAACATTCGGCCGGAAGCCTGAGCCGTCGGGGAGCGGGCGGGCAGCGTTTCGGGCACACCGGGGTGTGCCCGATTCTCTGGCTAGCTTCTGCGTCATGAACTTCCAAATCAGACGCGCAGCGGAAAAGGATGCACTGGCCGTGAGCTCGCTCATCGCGCCGCGTATGCGAAGTGAGTCCCGGTGATCGGGCGAGAGCCGCTCCCGATGACTGCCGACTACGAGGCGGCTTTAAGGAAACACCTGATCGATCTGCTGGAGGTCGACGGGATGCTCGCGGCCCTGGTCGCGCCGCGATTCAAGGGGCTTCGGCTCTTCACAAACAAGTTGTTCGATTCGAACGTCGACTTGTATCTGCGACACGGGTTTGCCGTCGATCGCGAGGAACCATTCATGCGCGGCATCACCGTCTACACGAGCAAGTCGCTCGCGGGGACAAATACATCAATATCCGCACGAGCAACTTCTTGAGAAAGGCGAACGGTCGTTGCCGTTCGCCTTCTCAGACTGGACTTCAGTGGCTGCCTACCGCCATCTGCATCTCGGGCTGCCGAGGCATGGCGTAGGCCAGCGGCTCCAGCGCGTTCTCGATGCGCGTGCGTTGCGCCTCGTCGAGCATCGGGAACAACACCTTCTGGAAGCGCGGCGCAGTCACGCCCGAGACGATGTACTGCCAGCGGTAGGCCTTCAGCACCGTGTCGTGGATCTGCGCCTGCTGCGCGTCGCTGAAAGGCGTGCCGGCGATGGTGCAGAAGTAGCGCGCGTCGGCCGTGGCCTGCGCCTGCAGGATGCCGTCGACCGCGCCGACCAGCGCGATCAGGTCGTCGACCCCGGCATCGCGTTCGGCGGTGCCGACCCTTGCGTTCTCCGCGACGAACTCGATCTCGTCGAGGATCGCGTGCTGCGACTCCTCGCGCCAGTGGAACAGGAAGACGTCCTTCCACAGTGCCGACGCGTTGTCGTCGGGTTCAATGCTGGCACGGTAGTGCGCCAGCGTGAACAGCTCGATGTCCAGCGTCAGCGCCAGCACCGCCCAGGTGCGCTTGCCCAGCACGGCCCGCGCCACCGCATTCGGCTCGGCGGTCATGACGTAGCCGGCAGGCATGTCGGCGGCCATCATCTCTTCCAGCCGGCGGAACAGCGCCTGGTGCTTGATCTCCTCGTCGGTCATGCGCACTAGGGCTTCCAGCGCCACCTGGTCGCCGAAGACGTGCTCGCGGCTCAGGTCCATGACCTTCGACGAGATGAAGCGCTCGGCCAGCCCGAAGATGTAGGCATAGGTGCGGCCCTGCACCTGGCTCAGCAGCCGCTCGTCGGCCGGGCTCAGGAACCCGATCTCGTGGACCAGCGACAGGCCTTTGGGCAGGAAGGTCTTGCCGTAGTCGAACTGGCGGCCGCGAATCACGTCGCGCTCGATTTCCCAGCGCACGCGCTTGGACACCTCGATGACCTTCGCATAGCGGTCGGTGTTGATGGATATGGACATTCTCATGCTCCTTTGCTGATTGCAGTGACAAGGCCGCGCCTTGCAGAAAGTCGGGCCATTGGCCCCCTTGCCGGCCCGGCGCCGCTCTGGCGCAATGGGGTCACGGCATGACAGTGAGTCTGGACAGCGCTGGTATCCGGCGTGCATCCGGTGATCGCGGCTGTGTCGCCGTTGTGTAGCGCCAGCGCGATGCGTTCGCGCAGGCTTTCGTTGTACGGGCTTTGCGGCCGGCTCGCGATGCGTTCGCGCAGCAGTTGCCGGGCCAGGGCCGACTGGTGGCTGCGCAACGCCGCTTCCAGCCAGGTCAGGTGCAGGAGATCGCACTGCGCGCGGCTGCCGCCGTCGGCGGCGATGCGCTCGCGCAGGAGGTCCGTCCGGCCCCACTGCAGGTCGCCGAACTGCGCCACGCGCAACGCCAGGGTGTCCTTCGGGTCGCGCTCGGCGATCTCGCCGTACAGGCGCAGCGAACGCTTCATGTCCTTGTCCAGCCAGGCCTGCGCGGCGGCGAGATGGGCGCGTTCGCGCTCGCCGGCCCGCGCGAGATGCAGCCGCGCCGTCCGCAAGGTTTCGCCCAGTGCCGGCAGCGCGTCGTCGCGGCAGGCCATGACCAGGCCGGCCGCACGCAGGCAGTGCGCAGCGACGAAGTCGGGCCGGGCGCTCAGCACCCTCACAATGACGGCCTGCGGGTCGCCCTGCCCGGCGTGCAACAGATCGAGCGCCTCGCGGCAGGCCTCGGCGGCGGCGGCGTCGTCGAATTCGGTGACGGTTTGCTGTGCGCGTTGCATGGTGGGCTCCTCGTGATGCCGACCACTTTGCGAGGCGCTGGTATCCGGCGTGCAACAGCCCGACGCGCTTGTGTAGCCGTTGCGTAGCGACCGGCGAGGCGCTGTCGGCGCTGGCCCCGACCCTGGCCGGAAGCACTGTTGCAAACCCGAGGCCTCGGCGCAAAATCGCGGCCATGGACACGATCTCGCGACTGCTCATCGTGGACGACGATCCCTCGGTGCGCGCGATGTTGCGCGAGTACCTCGAAGACCATGCCTTCAGCGTGGCCGAGGCCGGCAGCGGCTCGCAGATGCGCGAATGCATCGAGCGCGAACTGCCCGACGCCGTACTGCTGGACATCCGCCTGCCCGGCGAGGATGGCTTAAGCCTGGCCAAGTACCTCCGGGAGCGCTACGACCTGGGCATCATCATGGTCACTGCGTCGGGCGACGTGATCGACCGTGTCGTCGGCCTGGAGATCGGGGCCGACGACTACATTGCCAAGCCCTTCGACCCGCGCGAGCTGCTGGCGCGGGTCAAGAGCGTGCTGCGCCGGCTGCAGGCCAAGCCGCCAGCAGAGGCTGCGCCGACGGCCGCGCCCAAAGGCGTGCGCCAGCGCTTCGGCCGCTGCGAGCTGGATATCGACGCCCGCCGCCTGTTCGAAGCCACCGGCGCCGAAGTGGCAATGACGGCCATGGAATACGAGCTGCTGCGGGTCTTCCTGGCGAATCCGAACCGCGTGCTGTCGCGCGATCAGTTGCTGATGCACACGCGCAACCGGGAGTGGGAGCCCTTCGACCGTTCGATCGACATCCGCATCGGCCGCCTGCGCCGCAAGATCGAGCCCGAGCCCGCGGGCGAGCCGCGCTGCATCCGCACGGTGCGCAATGCCGGCTATATGTACGTGCCGCAAGCCTGAATCGGCAACGAGGCCTGCCCGGCCCGCAGTCGAAACCCGGCGCCTTCGCATCGACGAGGACCGCATCATGAAGCTCCTGCTGGTCCCGCAGCTGGCTTTCGCGGCAGTCCTGGCGGCCATCGCCGCGGACGCCGGCGCGCAAGGCCCGCAGGAGGTCCAGGCGGTCTACGCGATCAATCGCCAGGCGGTGGAGTTGCTGGACCAGGGCCGCTACGACGAAGCGATTACGACCGCGAGACGCGCGGTGCAGCAGGCCGAAACCCGGCTGGGCAAGGACCACCCGGGACTCGCTGCAGCGCTCACCAACCTTGGGCAGGCCTATCTCGACGGCGGGCAATACGCCGAAGCGGAGGCGCCCCTGCGCCGCGCCGTCGACATCGGCCGAGACAGCTGGGGGATCGGCCCGGCCGACATGGGCGCCTTGCTCAACAACCTGGGCTTGTTCTACGCCAAGGTGAATCGGCTCGACGACGCCGAGCGCCTGTACAGGCAGGCCCTCGGGCTCGGCGACGGTGTCGGCACGCCGCATCTGTTCGTCGCCGCCTGGCTCAACAATCTGGYCGGCCTCTACATCCGAGAAGGACGCTTTCAGGATGCCTGGTCCCTGGCCGGAAGAGCATGGTGCTGCTGCCGGAGCGGTCCAGCCGCGATCCCGCGATCGCGGAGACTTTCAGCCTGATGGCATCGCTGAAGGCGCGAGAGGGCCAGTACGGCGACGCGCAACGGTTCCTCGAATGGGCACGGGAGATCCGGCAGGGGGCGTTCGGCGACAGCCATCCGCTCACGGCCACCTCGCTGCACAACCTCGGCGTGATGTTCGAGCAACAGGGCGAGCACCAGAAGGCGAGCTCGAACAGATCGAAGCCGGCTTCCGCCTGACCGGGGCGCGCCGATGAGCTGGCCGTCTTTGCTTGCCGCCATCACCGCGCTAGCGCTGGCGGTCTGGACCGCCTGCTATCTGCTCGGCTCGCCGCTCGACGCGGCCGAGACGGCCGTGGTGGTCGGCCTGTGCGCCGTGATCGCGTACGGGATGCGCGCAGCGATCCGGCGCTTGCGCAAGGCGCCGGACCCTGCGCCTGCTGCACCCAAGGTCCGAAAAAGAGGCCACCCGAGATGACGGGTACACCGAGCGCGCTGTTCCTGGCTCACGTCGTGGCCATGGGACTTGCCTGCGCCGCCGCGCAGGCGCAAGAACAGCCCCTGGTCTGCAGCGTTGACCCGCCGGTCGCAACCGTCGGAGAAACCGCGGCGCTGCAGGCATGGACGAGCGCCGGCGACGTGGCTTGGCGGGTTTCGGACGGCACCCTCGAGGGGTCCGGCAGCCAGCGGGTCTGGCGGCTTCCCGATCGCACCGGCCGTGTCACCGCCGGCGCCTCAAGCGCGGGCCTTGCGCCCTGCGCGCTCGCCGTGTTCGTCGTCAGCGAAACGCGCGCCGCCGGCGGGCGGGAAACCGGAACCTCGTTTCTCGTTCGAGGACAGGCGGAGCCCCCGGGCTACGGCCTGTACAGCTACTTCCTGCTTGGCGCGCCCCCCGACGACCCGGCGCGCGAACGGGTGCTGAAAGCCATCGATGCCTTTCTCAAGCTGACCCCGGCGCTGGCGGGTTTGGAGGCGCTGTTCGAGCGCGGCGAGCTGAACGCCAACCAGATGCCGGTGGACGCGCCGGCACCGGAAAAGCCCAGCGCGCAATGGATCCTCGAGCACTACGACTACGCACGCGCACGCGCGATCCTCGCCCGCGTCGACGGCACGCTGCGCAAGGGCCCCTACCTCGTCTCGGTGCTCGAGCCGGCCGGCTCGCGCGGCCGCATGCCCGAGCCCCTGCTGCTGCAGGACCTGTCGGCGGTGCCTGCGCATCTGGTGGGCGACTGGTATCGCCTGTGCCTCGACCAGGCCTCGCAGGAGCACTTCTGGGAAAGCGCGAAGCTGGAGGCCGTCGCGGTGCGGATGCGCACCATCATCGGCGTGCTGGCGCTCGGCCTGCCCGAGGTGCAGGGCGCCGTGAAGCAAT
>NZ_JBFUIU010000246.1:0-11653 GCF_056401695.1 Variovorax sp. P4_D9 | reverse complement strand
GCCCGAAATGGCGTGCAGCAAGGTGCTCTTGCCTGCGCCATTGCGACCCAGCATCACGACGAACTCTCCGGCGCGGACATCCATGGAGATGCCGTGAACCACTGCCGCCTTGCCGTAGGCCACATGCACATCCCGGACCTCCAGAAGAGGCTTGGTGGGGCGTAGGTTTTCCATCGTTCAGGCCCCCAGATAGACGCGGATGACTTCCGGGTCGGCGCGCACCTCTTCAGGCGTGCCGTGCTTGATCATCTTTCCGACGTTCAAGGTCGTGACGCGATCACAGATGCGGAACACGAAGTCCGTGTGGTGCTCCACCAGCAGCACGCCGATGCCGGCATCGCGGATGGTCTGGATCAGACTGGAGAGATGCTCGATCTCATTGCCGGTCAACCCCCCGGCGGGYTCGTCGAGGAGGATGAATCTTGGATGCATCACCAAACCCCGCACGATTTCCAGGAAGCGCTGCTCAGCATGGTCGAGCAGGCTGGCGCGACGGTGGATCGCATGGCCGAGCCCGACGCCGTGGATCAATTCCGCTGCCCGCTCCCTCAACAATCGGGCTTCACGCCGCACGCTCGGCAGGCCGAATGCAGTCGCAAGAAAGCCGGCACTCGCGTGTGTCCAGGCGCCCAGGACCGCGTTGTCCAGCACAGTCAGCGTCGGCATGAGCCGCGGCTTCTGGAAAGTACGTGCCACCCCGATGCGTGCGCGGTGCTGAACCGACTCACCGGCGATTTCGACTCCGTCATGAGCGATGGATCCGAAACTCGGCGCGTAGTAGCCCGACAGCATGTTCAACATCGTTGTCTTTCCGCTGCCGTTCGGACCGATCAGGCCATGCACTTCACCGGGTCGAAGCGACAGCGATACCTGGTCGATCGCGCTGATGCCACCGAAGTGCTTGCCCAGGCCGACGACCTCGAGTGCCCCCGCAACCGGCGTCACCGCGGACCTCCGATGGCGCGTTGCAGGCGCGGCAGGTCTGGCTTGACCGCGTCGTGCTGCACCTTGCGCGGCTTCCAGCGTTCCGAGACGAGCGCGAGCAGGCGTCCGATGCCCTCCGGAATCACCAGCACGACGACCAACAGCAGCAGCCCGTAGAAGAAGTTCCCGAGCTTGGCCAGGGGCGCGACCACTTCGGGCAATGCCGTCAACACGACGGTCCCGAGGAAGGGCCCGACGAGGCTGCCCCTGCCGCCGATGATGATGCAGACGAAGAAGAACAGGCTCAGCTCGAACACGAACGTGTCCGGGGTGATGTAGCTCTGAAGACTCGCGAACAGGGCGCCCGATATCCCCGCGGCAATGCCGCTGAAGACGAAGATCAGCAGCTTGGCGCGAAAGATCGGAACGCCTACGGCCTGCGCGGCGACCGGGTTGTCGCGAATCGACACCAGACCCAGGCCCCACATGTTCCTCGCGATATTCCAGCTCAAGAGCGTGACCACAAGGGCCACGGCCGCAACCAGGTAGTAGAAGCCGACCGGCCCGTCGAACGGTGCCGGGAACGCGGGCACCGACAACCCGATTCCACCGCCCGTGAACCCGTCCTGCGCGAGTACCACCTCGTTCACGATCAGCGCGAACGCCATGGTCGCCATCGCAAAATAGAAGCCCGGTAGACGCAGCGATGGCAGGCCGAGCGCCAGGCCGCACAGCCCCCCCGCCGCGCCGGCGACGATGACCCCCACCGCGGGGTGCCAGCCCATCTTGCCAGCCAATATCGTGAACACGTAGGCACCGATGGCCAGCAGTCCGACGTGCCCGATGGAAATCTGGCCGGTGTAGCCGATCACGAGGTTCAATCCTGAGATCAGGATCCAGTAAACGCAGATCAGCGCTGCCAGATGCAGCTGGTATTGGTCGCCTGCTATCCACGGCAGTGCAACTGCCAGCAGCGCGCCGACGGCGAGCGCGTGGGGCTTGTAGCGTGACATCGTGCTGTCCATCACACCGGCCTCACATTCCTGGAGCCAAACATGCCTTCGGGCCTGAGGAGCAGCACCACCATCAGGATGCCGACGGCGATCGTCTGCTGGTACTCGCCACCAAACCAGTAGCTCGCAAATGCGTTCAGAAGTCCCAGCGTGGCGCCGCCCAGCAAAGCCCCCAGGTTGCTGCCCAGGCCGCCGACCGCCAGCGCGATGAAGCCATTCAGCGTCAGCGTCAACCCAAGCGCGAAATGGGCGAAGGTCAGCTGACCGGCCGCGAAGCCGGTAAGACCGCCCAGTGCCCCGGAAAGCACGTAGGAGAGCATCCGGATCCGATCCGTCGAGACACCACGAGCCCGCGCGGCGAAGGCATCCTCGGACATCGCGACGAACAGCTTGCCGTACAGGGTCCGGCGATAGAAAACGCTCAGGCCCATGGCCATAAGGATGGTGGCCCCGATGGGCAGCCAGAACTTCTGGTCCAGCACGCCAGATCCGAAGTTCTGGGCGATGAATCGCGGGAACGGCTTGGGCTCGGTGCCCCACCACAATCCGACGCCTTGCTGGATCATGGTTGCCAGGGCCAGCGTGCTGAGCAGCCACAGGTGTTCGTCGCTTCTGTTCAGCACGCGGCGAATCGCCAGCAATTCGGTAGCCAGGCCGAACGCTGCGCCGACGACCATCGAACCGAACACGGCAAGCCACCAGGGCATGTGCAGCGCTTGAATCAAGTAGGCGCCGGCGACGCCCCCCAGCATCGCCAGGTGGCCGGTTGTCAGAGACAGCACCTTGGACGTCGAGAACATCACGTTGTAGGCCAACGCGATGGCGGCATACAGCATGCCCACCGCAAGCCCGGTCACGAAGACGGTGAGCACGCTATATACCTCGCAATTCCTCAGCCATATCAGCGAGGGGCAAGCTTGAAGCTGCCATCCTTGAAGGTATTGGCGGCGTTCACCACCATGCTGCTGTCCGGGAATCCGTTGCGCTCGCCGGGGCCCCATGTGTAGGTTGCAAAAACACCAGGAAAAGCATTGGTGCCTTCGAGAGCCTTCTGAACTGCGGCAGGATCCGACGAGCCGGCAATCTTCACGGCATGCTCGATGACCTTGACGGTGTCATAACCCATCGCCACCCACCAGAACGTCAGGTCGATCTCGCCGCCACCGAGTTTGGATCGCATCTTCTCGATCAGGGCCTGGGTGCGTTCAGGGACCTTGCCATCGGCTCCGTATGTCGTGCTCACATAACCGGGAGCGAATGTGTTGGCCCAGTATTCGGGCTTGTTCAGGAGCTTGCGGATCTGCGTCGCCATCAACGACGGATGGCCGATGACCGGTACATCCCAGCCAAGTTCTCCACGGGCGTTCAGGATTCTTGCGAGCAACCCGGTGGATGACGTCCACGTCATGATGACCTCCGCACCAGCGGCCTTGGCCTTGTTGATTTCATCCGTGACGTCGGTCTTGTTCGGATCGACAAGCGCGACATATACGGCCTTGCCGCCCGACCTCGTCAGCATCTCGGTCGCGAGCTTGGAACTGTAGGTTCCAAAACCCGAGGTGTCGGCGATGATTGCAATCTTGTTCTTCTTCAACGTTTTCACGGCGTAGTCGTTGGCCGTTGAGAGCCACTGCTGGCTGGTGCTGACCACGCGGAAGGCACGAGGAAACTTCGTGGCATCCGTCAGTTCATCCACCACGCTGATGACGATGCTGGGAATCCCCGCACGAGCCAGGACAGGCGTGGTTGCCAGTCCCTCTCCCGAGTTGACGGGGCCAATGACAAACTGGACCTTCTCGCTGAAGGCAAGCTGCTGGGCAAAGTTGACCGCCTTGGTCGGGTCGCCAGCGGTGTCGCGCGTCAACAGTTCGATCTGCCTGCCGAGCACGCCGCCGCCTTTGTTGATTTCGTCCACTGCCAGCTTGACGCCTTCGTTCTCAGCCAGCGCGGCCGCGGACAGGGGCCCCGTCAGGGACGAAAGCCAGCCAATCTTGAGCGACTGCGCCAAGGCACCGACACCGAAGCCGGCCAAACTCACCGCCAGGGCGCAGTGAACTGCAAATCTCGTCCAGAGAATTTTCATGATTGCCTCTATTTATCTATTTGTGATGCACGCGATCGTTCGTATTCGAGGTTCCCGAACACTCGAAGAACTGGGATGGGCGCCATGGGCAACTTGATTCCGCTGCATCAGGGGCTCACGCCGTATGCAGTTCAATTGCGCGCAAAGCCCTTGTGTCTTGCCCTTCAATGCGATCAGTTTGCAGAAGCAATGTCATAACGACAAATTATGTTTGTTCATAGTCCAATCGTTAAATCGAATGCTCGAAGATCTCTGAAGGAGCCTCGACGTGGTCGTAGGCAGAGGCAATGGTCCGTAGGTGTCCGCGCAGTTCTCGCCAGTTCGATGCTGACCAAGGCCACGCACAATGCCCTGCAAAGCTGACTTGGGTGGAACGCGCCTGCGTTCACAGACATCGATGGCGCGGCCGTCGGGCGGCAGCCACTTGCCATAGCGGCTTGTGCGCAGGTTTGGAATATCGTGATGAGGGCGATATGCGCGAGCGCGCAGCATCGTCCAGCCCCATCGCCGTTAAGGCGCGCTTTCCATCTCCGCGCCGTACTTCCCCTGGCTTGCCAGCCCATTGAGTCGGGCGCGCTTGAGCAGCGCGTCCTGGGCGGCCCGCGCATGGGCGGAATGCCCTTGCCATGCATGCAGCACGGGATCCTGAAGGGCGCGCCCGTAGGAAAAACTCAGCTGCCACGGCTGTGTGCCCAGGCGATTGAGCGCATCCAGGTTGGCTGTCGCTTCCACAGGCGATTGCCCTCCGGACAGGAAATTGATGCCCGGGACCGCCGCAGGAACCGCCCTTCGCAGTACGCGCAGGGTCTCCGTGGCCACCTCGGCGGGACCCGCCTGCTGCACATGCGCCTTGCCCGGCACCACCATGCTGGGTTTGAGAAGGATGTGCTCGAGTGCCACGCGATGGCGATGCAAGGCTCGAAACACCTCGAGTAGAACCGCCTGCGTGACCTCTGCGCAGCGCACCAGACTGTGGTCGCCGTCGATCAGAACTTCCGGCTCGACGATCGGCACCACGCCCAGCGACTGGCAGATCGCCGCGTAGCGAGCGAGCGCTTCGGCGTTTGCCTCGACCGCCGTCCGGCTCGGCAATGTGTCTGAGACGTTGTAGACGGCGCGCCATTTCGCAAAGCGCGCACCCTGCTGGATATCCGCCTCCAGACGCCCGGCGAGCCCGTCGAGTCCGTGGGTGATCTCGTCGCCCAGTGCAAGGGCCAGCGGGCCCTTGCCGGCGTCGACCTTGATCCCAGGCACGATGCCTTGCCGCGCGGCCACTGCCGCCATCGGCTCGCCGTCGTCCGCGCGCTGGCCCAACGTCTCCTCGTACAGGATGACGCCACTGACGAACTCGCCGAGTCCAGGCGTCGACAGCAGCAGGCTGCGGTAGGCTCGCCGGCTCTCCGGCGTCGACTCCACGCCGATCGTTTTGAAGCGCTTGGCGATGGTCGGGCCGCTCTCGTCGGCGGCAAGGATGCCCTTGCCCCTGCAAACCAGCGCCTCCACTGTGGCTTGAAGATCATTGGAAGTTTCCATGGTGTTCCTTTGTTCAGGCACCACCAGTCTCCCACGTCGACCCGTTCCGGCGCAAACCCCTGGGCGGCCCTGGCGCAGCGGCGACTGCCAGGAAGCCCCCATTCTATTTGCGCGCGATGAGGGGAATGAGCGCGCTTAGGATCGGGTCCACATCAACGGTTTCGTTGTAGAACCAGGCTGGCCTCACGCCTTGCGCCAGCGTCCGACGAGGACCGTTCTTGACGACCAATCAGCCCTCGCGATGCGGCTGCCCTTACTCGGGCTTGAAATCGATCGACTTCAGCACCGCCCCCATGCGCTGGTAGTCCGCGCCGAGCGACTTGGTCAGTTCCTCGGGGCTGCGCGGCTGGCCAGGCTCGAAGCCGATGTCCTGCAGCCGCGCGCGGACCGCCGGCGTCGCCAGCACCTTGAGAGCGGCTTCGCGAAGCCTGGCCTGCTACGCGGCGGGAACGTCGGGCTTGACCCACAGTCCCATCCAGCCGGTGGCCTCAAGTTGCGGGAAGCCGAGTTCGGTGAAGGTCGGCACGTCGGGCAGCAGCGCGGATCGCTTGGGCGTGCTCACCGCGAAGGCCTTGATCTTTCCGGCCTTGATCAGCGGCAGCGAACTCGGCATGGCGTCGAACATCAGCGGCACGTGGCCGCCCATTACGTCGGTCAGCGCCGGTGTCGACCCCTTGTACGCCACGTGCGTCATGTCGAGGCCCGCCGCCTTGTTGAGTTGCAGCCCCAGCACGTGCGACAACGTGCCCGCCGTGTAGGACGCGTAGTTGACCGTGCCCGGATGGGCCTTGACCCACGTCATCAGCTCGCCGAAGTTCTTGGCGGGCACCGAAGGCCCGCCGACCAGCACGAGGCCGCCGCGACCGAGTTCGGCCACGGGCTTGATCTCCTGCGCCATGTCCACGCGCAGCTTGACGATGTGCGGAATCTCGCTGACCAGCGAATTGACTGCCACCAGCACCGTGTAGCCGTCATGTGGAGCCTGCGAAAGCTCGTTCACCGCGAGGACGCCGCCGGCCCCGGGCCGGGGATCGACGACGACCGGCTGGCCGGACTCCTTCGACGGGTTGTCCGCCATCATCCGCGCGATGATGTCCGCCGATCCACCGGCGGGGCCGGCGGCGATGATGCGAAGCATCTTGTCCGGCCACTTGGGCGTGTCCGCGTGGGCCATCGCGCCCGCAAGGGCGGCCGCCGAAATACATGCGACTGAAGCGGCGCGTGCCACCAATGCTCTTCTGGAATACGTGGTCAATCTCCTGTGTCTGGGGTCAAGGTGCCCAGCGCAGCAGCGCGAGCACCAGTATGGCGAGAAAAATGGTCTCACCGAGCATCAAGGCCACCGGCTTGATGCCGACGGCCGCAAGATCGCGCAATTGCGTCTTCATGCCGATTGCCGCGATCGAGGCCACCACGCAGCAGCGGCGGCCGGCCGCCGGCCAGGCCGTCAGGGACATCGTTGCTCATGGGTGCGCCACCAGCAAATGGTCCTTGAACACTTCGCGCAGCTTGTTCTTCTGCACCTTGCCGGTGGGGCCGAGCGGAATCTCCTCGACGAAGACCACGTCGTCCGGCGTCCACCACTTGGCGATACGGCCGTCGTAGAAGCTGATCAGCTCGTCACGCGTCAGGCTTTCGCCGGGCTTAGTCGTCACGACCAGGAGCGGGCGCTCGTCCCACTTCGGATGGCGGGCCGCGATGCACGCCGCCAGCGCCACGGCGGGGTGCGCCATCGCGATGTTCTCCAGGTCGATGGAGCCGATCCACTCGCCGCCGGACTTGATCACGTCCTTGCTGCGGTCGGTGATCTGCATGAATCCGTCGGCGTCGATGGTCGAGACGTCGCCGGTCGGGAACCAGCCGTCGACCAGCGGGCCGGCGTCCTCGCCCTTGAAGTAGTTCGAGATGATCCACGGACCGCGCACCATCAACTCGCCCGCGGCCTTGCCGTCGCGCGGCAATTCCTGGCCGTCCTCGCCGACGATCTTCATGTCGACGCCGAACACCGCGCGGCCCTGCTTGGCCTGGATGGCCAGGCGCGATTCCACGTCAAGCGCCTGCTGTCGGGGCTTGAGCGTGCAGACGGTGCCCACCGGGCTCATCTCGGTCATGCCCCAGGCGTGCAGCACCTGCACGTCGTAGCGCTCCTGGAAGGCGCGCATCATCGCCGGCGGGCAAGCCGAGCCGCCGATGATGGTGCGGCGCATGGTGCTGAACTTCAGGTCGTTGGCTTCGACATGGGTCAGCAGCCCCTGCCAGACCGTCGGCACACCGGCCGACATGGTCACGCCTTCGGATTCGAACAGGTCGTGGAGCGACTTGCCGTCGAGCCAAGGACCGGGGAACACGAGCTTGGCGCCGACCATGCACGCGGCATACGGCAGGCCCCAGGCGTTGACGTGGAACATCGGGACCACCGGCAGGATGACGTCCCTGGCCGAGCAGTTGAGCGCATCGGGCAGCGCCGCCGCATAGGTATGCAGCACGGTCGAGCGGTGGCTGTAGAGCGCACCCTTCGGATTGCCGGTCGTTCCCGAGGTGTAGCAGAGCGAGGACGCACGCGTCTCTTCGAAGGTGGGCCAGGTGAAATCGGGCGAATGCTGCGCCACCAGCTCCTCGTAGCACAGGAGATCCGGCACCTTCGACGACACCGGCATGTGGGCGCGGTCGGTCATCGCGACAAAAGCCTTGATGGTCGACACACGCGAAGCGATCGCCTCGACCAGCGGCAGGAAGCTCAGGTCGAAGAACAGGACCTGGTCTTCCGCATGGTCGGCGATCCAGACCACCTGGTCGGGATGCAGGCGCGGGTTCAGCGTGTGCAGCACGGCGCCCGACCCGGAGACGGCGTAGTACAGCTCCATGTGGCGGTAGCCGTTCCAGGCCAGCGTGGCGACGCGGTCGCCGGCGCCAATGCCCTTCGCCGCCAGGGCGTTGGCCAGGCAGCGCGAACGCTCGGCGAGTTCGCGGTAGGTGGTGCGGTGGAGGTCGCCCTCGACCCGGCGCGACACGATTTCCTGCTCGCCGTGGTGGCGCTCGGCGTGGACGAGCAGCGTCGAGATCAACAGCGGCTGCTCCATCATCAATCCATTCATGGAGGTTCTCTTTGGTTCGTTGGTTTGGGGGGTCGGCCGGTTCAGGCCAAGGCCTCGCGGGCTGGCTGCGCGCAGCCCGGAATCGGCTCCTCGGCGTGGGCGGCGGAGTCGGTGGCGTCGCAGGCCCGCAGCAGGTCGGACTCGTAGGTGCGTGCGGCAACCAGCAGCGCGCCGGCAGCCAGCAAACTGAAGACGGGCACCGTCATCAGCGCGTATTCGAGCGTCCAGGCGTCCGACAGGAAGCCGGCGATCAACGGTCCGGCCGCAAGGCCGAACAGGTTCTGGAACAGCGAGATCACCGAGGCACCGGTGGCGCGGATGCCGGGGTGGATCACGTCGATGACCGCCGCCGGGAGCGGACCGACCGAGCAGGTCATCAAAAAGCCGCCCACCGCCAGCAGCGCGAACTGCGCCTGCGCTCCGATGGCGAGCCCGAAGCGCGGAGCGCCGAACCCCAGCACCAGCACCAGCATGGAAGCGACGCACAGCAGCGCCACGACGTAGAGCTTGGTGCGCGGACGGTGCCGGCCGGCGCGATCGGCCACCGCGCCCCAGACGACGCTGCCCAGCGCGCCACAGAGCACGACCAGCGCCGCGCTCATGGCAGCCTTTTCCGGCACGACGCCGTGGACGCGATTGAGAAAGCTCGGCAGCCAGGACCAGATCGCGGAGACCACGACGAGCTGCGCGGCGCCGGCGACGCACAGCCACAGCATGGTCCGCGTGCGGATGAGCGCCTGGGCGATGGCGCCGGCGGCGCTGCGCGTCGAACGCGTGGCCCGGTCGAGCCTCGGCGTGAGCTTGACGGTCGGATAGTCGCGCACCTTGAGGTACAGCAACGCGAGGATGAGGCCTGGCACGCCCACAAGACCGAAGGCGGCCTGCCAGCCGAAGCGCGCCGCGATCATGCCGCCGAGCAGCACGCCCAGTACCGAGCCGACCGAGGCGGAGGCAAAGAAGCCCGCCAGCACGGCACCGCGCAGCCGTGCCGGGAAGTGGCTGGCGATCAGCGCGGCGCCGACCGAGCCGTAGCCCGCCTCGCCGAGTCCGACCACAGCGCGAGCCGCCAGCAACTGGCCGTAGCCACGGCTGAACATGCATGAGATCGATGCTAGGCTCCAGACTAGGCCCATCACGACCACGCTGCGGACGCGGCTGCCGCGGTCGGCGAGCAGCGCCACCGGGATGGCTGCAAGGGCGACGGTGACAGACACCGCCGACACCAGCCCGCCGAGCTGCTTGTCCGACAGGGCCCATTCGGCCTTCAGGTACGGAAAGAGCGACACGATGACCTGGCGGTCGATGTAGTCGACCATCATCAGGCCGATGGTCATGGCGAAGGCGAACCAGGCCTGCCCGCGGCTGAACAGATAACCGTCCTCGCGGCCTGGCGTCGCTTCGCGGAGCGCAGCAGTGTTCATGATCAGATCGCCAGGACCGTGGCGCCAACTGTCCGGCGCGATTCGAGTGCGATGTGCGCATCGGCGGCATCGGCGAGCCGGAAGACCTGCTTTGGCTCGCTGACGATGCGGCCGTCCAGCACATGGCCGAACAGCTCCCCGGCCATGTCGAGCATGTGCGCGCGCGGCATGATGTAGTGCATCATCGCGGGCCGCGTGACCCACAGCGAACCCTTGACGGCGAGCGTCATCGAGTCGATCACGACCGGTCCCGACGTTGTGCCGTTGCTGACCAGCACGCCGCGTGGGCGCAGGCTGTCGAGCGAGGCTTCCAGCGTGTCCTTGCCGACCGAGTCGTAGACCACCGGCACGCCCTTGCCGTCGGTGATCTCGCGAACGCGCTCGGCGATGTTCTCGCGCGAGGTCACGATGGTGTGCGCGCAGCCGTTCGCGCGGGCGAGCTCGGCCTTCTCGTCGGTGCTGACCGTGCCGATCATCGTCACGCCCATCGCGCGCGCCCATTGGCAGGCGATCAGGCCCACGCCGCCGGCGGCCGCGTGGTACAGGATGGTCTCGCCGCCCTGCAGCGGGAACACCTGGCGGAACAGGTACTGCACCGTCATGCCCTTCATCATCAGCGTCGACGCGCTGCGGTCCGACACACCGTCCGGCAGCGGGATCAGCACATCGGCGGGCATCACGCGCACTTCCGAGTACGCGCCCTGCGGCCCGATCAGATAGCCCACGCGGTCGCCGACCTTGACGTCGGTCACGCCGGGGCCGACGGCCTCGACCACGCCCACGGCATCGGAGCCGAGCCCGTTGGGCTTCGGCAGGGGATAGCGGCCGGTGCGGAAATAGATGTCGATGAAGTTGACCGCGACGTAGCTGTGGCGCACGCGCGCCTGGCCGGGGCCCGGCTCGCCGACTTCGACGTTTTCCAGTTTGAGCACTTCCGGGCCACCGGTCTCGTGCAGGCGAATGGCTTGTGCCATGGGTATGTCTCCTTGGGTCTTGAAATCGGGAAGCGGGCGCTCAGCCCGCCGTTGCGTACTGGCCGGCGAGTTCCTCGATGAACTGCTCGGCACGGGGCCAGGGGCCGGGGCCCGAAGCCGGATTGAGGTGGCCGACTTCGCCGAGATCGACCAGCCGGCCGCCCCAGTCGCGCGCCAGTTCGGTGACCCGGTCGAAGTCGCCGAGCGGATCGTCGCGGCTGGCGGCGACGATGCTTGGAAACGGCAGGCGTTCCCGGGGCACGGGCAGCCAGCCGCCGGCGCGCAGGTCCGCCAGCGTGGGATAGCCCTCGGGCATCGCTTCCTCGAAGTCCGGCGGCGCGGCCAGCAGTGCGCCCCAGACGGCGCGCCGGGTCTGGCGTGCCCAGTGGGCGACCATCACGCAGCCGCCGCTGTGCGCCACGAGGATCACCGGGCCGTCGATGGCCTGCGCCTCGCGCTCGATCGCGGCGACTTTGGTCGCGCAGTCGAGATCGGCGCGGCCCATCGGCGGCACCGTGCGCACCTTGCGGCCTTGGGCTTGCAGGTCCGCGGCCAGCAGCGTCTGCCAGTGCGCGTCCACCTGGTCGCGCAATCCGGGGACGATGAGGAC
>NZ_JBFUIU010000245.1:0-11667 GCF_056401695.1 Variovorax sp. P4_D9 | reverse complement strand
GTGCGGCAGCGTGCTCACGAGCGTGTTGAACATGAGGTCCACCTGCCCCGCCACCACGTCCGCCGTCGCGGGAGCCTCGCCCTTGTAGGGAATGTGCGTCATGGCGATGCCGGTGCGGTATTTGAAGTATTCCGCCACCAGGTGCGAGGAGCCGCCGTTGCCGGCCGACGCATAGTTCACCCGTCCCGGATGGGCTTTCGCATAGACGACCAGTTCCTGCACGCTTCGCACCGGAAGGGCCTGCGCGTTCGCCATGATCACGATCGGCACGGTCATCAGCAGCGAGACGGGCTTGAAGTCGCGGTTGGGGTCGTACGGCATGCGCTCGTGCAACAGCGGGTTGATCGCGACGGCACCGGTGCTGGCCACCAGCAGGGTGTATCCGTCCGCGGGGGCCTTTGCGGCTTCCGCCCCGCCGATGAAGCCGTGTGCACCGGGCTTGTTCTCGACGATCACCGCCGTCTTGAGGGACTCGCCCAAGGCCCGCCCGACAACCCGGGCGGCGACATCGGTCTGGCCCCCCGCCGGGAACGGCACGATGATGCGAATCGGCTTGGCGGGCCAGTGGGCCTGGGCGGCGGCCATGCCGGCGGCGAGCGCCAAGGCGCAGGCGAGGATTGTGCGACGGGCAGGAATCATCGTCAGCCGTTCGCAGGCTCGTCGAAACCGATCATCGACTTGACTTCGAGGTATTCCTCGAGACCGAACACGCCCATCTCACGCCCGTTTCCGGACTGCTTGTAGCCGCCCATGGGGGCCACGTAGTTGCTGGGCGCGCCATTGAAGAAGATGCGGCCGGCACGCATCTGCGCGCCGATGGCATGGGCCTTCCGGCGGTCGGACGAGAACACGTAGCCGCCCAGGCCGTACGGGGTGCCATTGGCGATCGCTACGGCTTGGGCCTCCGTGTCATACGGAATCACCGCAAGGACAGGGCCGAAGATCTCCTCCTTGGCGATGGTCATGTCCGGTTTCACGCGAGAGAAGATGGTCGGTTTGACGAAGTAGCCGCCCTCCAGTTCCGCGGGCCGACCCGGTCCGCCGCAAAGCAGGTCGGCGCCCTCGTCGAGCCCGACCTGGATATAGCTCTGGATCCGTTCGAACTGGGCCTTGTTGACCACCGGCCCCAGCGTCGTGGCCGGGTCTTGCGGGTCGCCGACCCGAATCCTGCCGGCCTCCTCCTTCAGCAGCGCCTCCAATTTCTCGAGCTGCTGCTCTTGGACCAAGATACGTGTCGGCGAGTGGCAGGATTGCCCGCTATTGGAGAAGCCTCGTGACACATTCCATCGCGCTGCGGCCGCGAGGTCCGCGTCGGGGAGGATGATGTTGGCGGACTTGCCGCCCAGTTCCTGACACACACGCTTCACCGTCGCCGCTGCGGCTTCGGCAACCAGGACGCCGGCGCGCGTGGACCCGGTGAACGACACGAGGTCGATGTCGACATGCCGGCTGATAGCGTTGCCTACGACCGGTCCATCGCCGTTCACGAGATTGAAGACGCCCGGCGCCACGCCCGCTGCGTGCATGACTTCCGCCAGGCCCAGGGCGCTCAATGGCGTGAACTCGCTGGGCTTCCAGACCACGGTGCATCCTGCCGCCAGGGCGGCGGCGAGCTTCGTGCAGATTAGCTGGATCGGCCAGTTCCAGGCGGTGATCAGCCCGCAGACTCCGATCGGCTCGCGCCGCACGATGTTGCTGCCGAGGCGCGTTTCGAACTCGTACTCGCGAAGGGTGACGATGGCTTGTCGAAACGCCTCGATTCCCGTGCGCGTGTGCGCCTTCAGGCTGCGGGGAGCGCCCATCTCGAGCGAGACCGCGGCCATGATGTCCTCCTCGCGCGCCTCGAATTCCTCGACCACGCGCTCCAGCAACGCGATGCGCTCGGCCTTGGTCGTTTCACCGAAGGATGCGAATGCCCTTCGCGCCGCGCCGACTGCACGATCGACGTCGTCGGCGCTGCCGAGGGCGAGGGTCGCGTAGGGAGTCTCGGTCGCGGGGTTGATCAGCGTGAAGCGAGCGGCGACGGGCGCCTCCACCCAGCGGCCATCCAAGTAGAACATTCCGTAGTGTTTCATTCGTATCTCTGAAGTGTTGTTGTGAGCCGATGCCAATGGGATGGCGGACCGCAACACTCATGCCACGCCGGCATGCTGAGCGATCAAGCCCTAAGCGCCGTCGCCGACGACACTCTGTCCTTCGGCAGGACACGAATGTCTTCGCGAGACAGCGCCGCGGGCGCAAAAACGCCGGTACGCAATTTGCGTTTGCTCCGTTCGAAGGGTCGACCGGGATCGGGACCCGCCTCAACCATCGGAATGGAATTCAAATGACGGATGTGAACGTCGGATACATCGGACTCGGCGCCATGGGCGGAGCGCTCGCGCGCAGGCTGCTCGGCAACTATCGGCTGCATGTCTGGGACATCAACCCCCAGGCTGCAAGCAGGTTCGAAGCCGCCGGTGCCGTGGTGGCGCCGACCGCGGCGGACCTCGCGAGGCAATGCAAGATCATCCTGCTGTGCCTGCCCCGCAGTTCGGACGTCCATCGCCTCCTGTTCGGCCCGGAGGGAATGGCAGAGGGCCTTGCGCCGGGTTCCATCGTGATCGACCAGACCAGCGGCGTGCCCGAGGAGACGCGCGCCATTGCGCATGAGTTGGCCTTGCGGCGTGTGGCCATGCTCGACGCCCCCGTGGCCGGCGGCGTTGCTGCCGCGGAGGAAGGCAGGATCACGATGATGGTGTCCGGGCCCGCGGCGGCTTTCGAACAGGTCGCCTCCGTCTTGAACGCCATCAGCCCGACCGTCGTGCGCTGCGGCGAGCGCCTGGGCGATGGACAGGCCATCAAGATGCTCAACAATTCGATGAACGCCGCTTGCCGCCTCGCGACCCTGGAAGTCGTCGCGATGGGGAGGAAGCAGGGTCTCTCGCTGGCGGCGATGACCGAGGCCATCAACCAGAGCACCGGCCGCAGCCGGATCTCCCAGGTCGCGCTGCCGGCGCTTCTCGCGGGCAAGGCTTCGAGCGACTTTGCGTTGACGCTCATGATCAAGGATGTCGACCAGGCCCTCCACCTGTCGATGAAGGCGGGGGCACCGCTTCCGATTGCCGGCGTCGCCCGCGCTTTGCTCCAGATCGGCGTCAATACCGTGGGGCCGAACGCGCGCCTGGAAGACATGATCGGGCTCATCGAATCGATGGCAGGGACGCGGCTGAGGGACGATGTCGATCGTGCCGAGACACCCGATACCGTCGACCCTCGGGCACCGACGCAGGGCCCCGTCATCGGCTATGTGGGTCTGGGTGCCATGGGCGGCGCGATCGTACGCAGGCTCCTCGACTGTTCCTGCAAGGTTCATGTCCATGACGTCCGGGTCGACGCCTTGCGGGAACTGGAAGCGGCTGGCGCCGTCATCGCGCCCGACCTCCCATCGCTGGCACGCGCCTGCGACGTGATCATGATCTGCGTGCCCACGTCCGCGGTCGTGCGGGAGGTGCTGTTCGGAAAGGGCGGGCTGAGCGAAGGTCTGGAAAAGGACAAGATCGTGGTCGACCAGACCACCGGCGATCCGGCAGCGACCCGGGCCCTGGCCGCCGAGTTGGAGGCCCTGGGGGTCGCGATGATCGATGCGCCGGTCTCGGGCGGACCGAAGGGCGCCGCGGAAGGAAAGATCGTCACCTTCTGTGGTGGCCAGCAACAGGCTTTCGCGCGGGTGCGCGCCATCCTGCAGCTCACCGGCCCGACAGTCGTGTACTTCGGCCCCAGCGGAAGCGGCAACGTGGCAAAGCTGATCAAGAACACGCTGGGCGCGTGCAATCGCCTGATCGCCTACGAAACCGTGGCGCTCGGCGTCAAGATCGGCTTGAAGCTCGGCGACATGGAGCGGGTGATCAACAAGAGCTCGGGCTGGAGCCAGGCCTTCGAACGCATCATGCCAGTCCTCGCCTCGGGCGGCCAGACGGCCAAGCTGCGGCTGGAGCTGATGGTGAAGGACTTGGACCTCGCCTGCCGGCTCGGCATGGAGGCCGGCGCGCCGATGCTCATCGCGCACACCGTGCGCAGCACGGTGGAGGCCGGCGCCAACGAGCTTGGCGGCGACGCCAACCTGGATGAACTCTCGCGGCTGTACGGAGCAAGAGCGGGCATCCGCTTCGCAGATGGCGCATCGCGCCAAGGATCACTGACATGACGAACCTGCAACCCTACCCTCAGCTGCACGCCGGTCGCGATGAGCCAATCCTGAATCCCGACTTGGCCATCATCGATTCAGCGCATCACCTGTTCGACCGTCCGGCGCTGCGCTACATGTTCGAGGACTACCTGGCGGACGTCCGTGCGGGGCATCGAATCGTGGCGTCCATCTTTGTCGAAACGCTGGCCTTCAGCCGCCCCGACGGACCGGAGCTGCTCCGGCCGCTGGGTGAAATCGAGTTCGCCAACGGCATCGGTGCGATGAGTGCCAGCGGCGCGTATGGCGACTGCCGCATCTGCGCAGGGATCGTCGGTCACGCCGACCTTCGCTTTGGCGAGCAGGTCGGCGTATTGCTCGACCAGGCGATTGCGCGCGCACCCGAACGCTTTCGCGGCGTGCGGCAGATCACCATCGAGGATGAAAGCGACGCGCCGTTCCGGTATGTCACGAACCGGCCCGCGCCCGGGATCATGAAGCACCCGAAATTCCACGCGGGCTTTCGCGAAGTGGTTGCCCGTGGCCTGGCCTTCGATGCCGCCGTATTCCACCATCAGCTCGACGAGGTCGCGGAACTGGCCGATGCATTCCCCGACGGCAGCATCGTGCTCAACCACGTCGGACAGGCCATGGCCATGGACCTGGATGCCCAGGGGCGCGCAGACGTGTTCGAGAAGCTGCGCGCCTCGCTGCGAGAGCTTGGACGCCGCCCGAACATCACATGCAAGGTCGGTGGACTGGGACTGCCCTTCTGGGGCTTCGGCTTCGAAAAGCGCGCCGACCCCGTGGGCTACCTCGAACTCGCCGCCGCATGGAAGCCGTATGTCGAGGCCGCGATCGAAGCATTCGGCCCTGAGCGGTGCATGATGGAGAGCAACTTCCCGCCCGATGGCCGCGCAGCCGGGTTCGTCCCCCTGTGGAATGCGCTCAAGCACATTGTTCGCGACGCATCGGCGGATGAGAAAGCAGCACTTTTCCGTCGCACCGCGGCACGGGTTTACCGCCTGTCCGTGCCGGATTGAAGATCGACGTGTTCACCCCCTTGCGTCGCGGGCTGGTGGACGTACCAGTGCCGGCTCATATCATTGCTATGGCGCCTCTGTCCTTCCACCCACTCGTCCGCGTTCTGCGCGGTGGTGACCCGCACTGGATCAGCCCTTCGAAATAGTGTTCCCGCATCTGCGCGATGAAGCGCGGATTGTCGGTGACCCTTGCCCACTTGCTGTGTATCTTCGCCTCGCCCCCCAGGCCCTTGCGCAAGAAGCTCCCGTGATCGATCTGTCCGAGCTGGGCATAGGCCGAAACCAGCCAGAGCTTGGACAGTTGAGTGAGCCCGATGCACAAGATCTTGGGCGAGTTCACGACCGGTGGCAGGTAGCGAACGCTGTCCGCGTTCACTGCGGGAAGGCCGCTGGCCACGAGCTCGGGCAGATCGCCCGCGGTGAGGCCTTTTTGCAGCAGGTCGCCGACATCCTAGCCGTGCGCGTGCCGGAAAGGAACGAGCCCCGCGTCAGTGAGGGCGCCGACGTGCTGGAAGTCGTTGTAAATCAAGGTAGCGAGTTTCATGGAAGGAGCCTTTGGATTGCCGATCGATGGATGGATTGAGGACCATCGACTTCGTTGTTCAAAGCTTCGGCGCCCCTCGTTTTACGACGTGGATCGCTCTCACAACAGGTCTCATCGTTGAAGACGAACGTGTCGTCTCTCGTGCCGTGACTGTGCTCGCCGAGCTGACGACGCCGGTGCTGCAGGAGCTGCAGCAGAGTGTGGTCTGGGCTTCGGACCTGGCTGCGCCAGGACTACGCGATGGAGATGGTCGAGACGAGCCGCCGGGTCAGTTTGCCTTCCCTGGTGCGCGAGGCGCTCCAGCACTGGTGATGCACGCCGCCTATTGGTAGAACTTCAGCGCAGCGTGGCCATGCGCAAATAGAACTCGCGCTCTTCGGGACGCTTGGACTGGGTCAGGATAATCAGATTGTGCGTCCAGGGCAGTTGTGTGACCAGCGGTGTCACTTTCTCATCGCCGATACGCCTCAAAAAACCGACGCATGCGAAATAGGTTTCTGCGAGTGAAGCCGCGTTGCCCTCGCATCGTGCTGATAGCACTCACCTGTCGCCCGAAGCCATGCCGCGCCAGTGCGTTGCCAAGCTCGTCGACCAGTTGAGTCGGAACCGGCACCCTGCCGGCGGCGCCCACCCCTTGCCGATGACGGTTGGGTCACCGCTCATGCCGACTGTCAAATCGGCGGCAGTTTTCCCGGACGATTTCGCTTCAAAACCCGCTCCTTCTCTCCGCCCGACACCGAACCGATACATTGGCGCTCATGGTGGTCAGCGTGCCGATCGGTAAGAGTCGTCACCTGTTTATTATCGCAAGTAAAAACAGGACCCAGGAGCAGGGCATGGATTTGAAAAGTTCGAGCGCCGAAATCTACCCGTCTCGGAGCGGCCGCGGCATCCAGGAGGCGCAGGTCTGGGAAGCAGCCGATGTCTTGCTGCACGAGGGTCTGCGCCCGACGATCGAACGGGTTCGCCAGAAGATCGGCAGCGGCTCGCCCAACACCGTGAGTCCCATGCTGGAACGCTGGTTCGCCACGCTCGGCAAGCGCCTGGAGGGTCGCRGCGGMAGCCTGGCCGATGGCGAGGCACAGCAGCTTCCSCTGGCCATCGTCCAGGCCGCCCAACAGTTCTGGGATGCCGCCCGGCGCGAGGCCGACCAGGTGCAGGTCCAGAAGACCGAGGCCACACGGCGCGAGCTCGAGCTGGAGCGCGCCGCTCTCACCCAGARGGAMGCCGARCTCCAGCAGCGCRAGAYCTCCTTCGAGCAGGCYCGMGTCGCGCTCGACGAGGCCCTCGCCTCGTCMCGYCAGGCRGTCACGGCCATGGAGKCCCAGATGCACGCGCAGCAGCAAGAGTCCGCTCGCTTGCTGAGCGATTCCGAAGCCGAGGTGCGGCGCCTTCGAAAAGTGCTCGACGAGGCAGTGGCCAGCAAGGAAGCCCTGCGAGAGAAGACGGGCATGGAACTCGCCGCCAAGCAGCGCGCCGCGGACGAGGCCGAGGAGCGCCATCTCGCGCACGAACGCCGCCTCCTCTCCGAGATCGACCGCGAGCGAGTCGCCACGCGCCAAGCCAGCGCCGACCTCGCCAAGGAACAAAAGGCCCGCCTTGCTGAAGCGGAGGCAGCTCGCACCGCTCTGGGCGCTTCCCAGCAAGCGCTGCAGGACGAGAAGGCTGCGCACCGCGACGCAGCGGCCACCTGGTCGCACGAGCACCAGGCGGCTCAGGTCGAGCTGGCCACCTTGCGCGAGCGCGCCGCCGGCGCAGAACAGCGGGCAACCGACCTCGCTACCCAGTTGCAGCGCCAGCAGGAGCAGTCTGAACGGGAGATCGCACAGCTCCGGGAGAGTCAGGCCGCCGCGGCGGCAGCAGTGCGCCAGTTGCAGGCCCCGCCGCGAGGAAGACGATAAGGCAAGAAAAACGGAGCAATCCGTTGGATTGCAGTAGGTCCGCAAGCGTGCCTTCTTCGAGGGCCTAAACGCCACGGCGCTCCCTCCAGATCAACGCGCCTACCAGGTTGGCGTCGCTGCCTACCTCGGCCTGCGCGAACGCAGCAGGATTGGCGCGCTGACGATGCCGGACGTGGAGAATGCCGTTCTTGCAGACATCGATGGTTCCTCGGACATCCGGCGGCCAGCCATGATGATTCCGAACCTGCTGCTGACGCTGGCCCTTCTCTACGCACTGATTAAGGGTATCCTGCCCCTGCCCGCCCTGTTCCTGGTTGCCACGGCGGTCGCGTTGCTCCTCAATTACCCTAAGCTGAAAGATCAGCACGCGCGCCTGGCGACCCACGCTTCAAATGTTCTCGCCGTGGTTTCCTTGATCTTTGCGGCGGGAATTTTTACGGGCATTCTCTCCGGCACGGGCATGCTGAAGGCCATGTCAGACGGTTTGTTGAACGTGATGCCCGGTTGGCTGGGTCCTTACATGGCGCCCGCAACCGCCCTGCTCAGCGCCCCGGCCACCTATGTGTTGTCGAATGACGCCTTCTATTTCGGAGTGCTGCCGATCCTGGCCGATACCGCTGGAACGTACGGTAATCTCGGCCGCCGAGATGGCTCGCGCCTCGCTGCTCGGCAGCCTCTGCATCTGCTGAGTCCGCTCGTGGCATCGACCTATCTGCTCGTGGCGCTGTTGGACATCGAATACGGGGACAACCAGCGATCTTCGTTGTCGTGGGTGCTCGGGCTGGTCGTGGTCGTGGTCATGGTGATCGGCGCGTTGGCGATTGGCGTTGTTCCGCTCGTCTCGATGGCGTGACGCCGTTGTGGTTTTGAAACGGCGGTTCACCTACCTGCCGCTTGCCCTGTCAGATTGAACAACCAGGAGATTTACGTGAAAGCCGCTCAACTCTTCGTCAAGGCGCTCGAGAACGAAGGTGTGAAATACATCTTCGGCATCCCGGGTGAGGAAAATATCGATGTGATGGACGCGCTGCTCGACAGCTCCATCAAGTTCGTCACGTGTCACCACGAGCAGGGCGCGGCATTCATGGCCGACGTCTACGGACGACTCACAGGTCGGGCCGGCGTGTGCATGTCCACGCTAGGCCCCGGCGCCACCAACCTGATCACCGGCGTCGCCGACGCCAACATGGACCGCGCGCCGGTCGTGGCGATCGCCGGCCAAGGTGCGACCACCCGTCTCCACAAGGAGAGCCACCAGATCCTGGACCAGGTCAGCCTGTTCAAGCCAATCACCAAGTACGCCGCCCAGATCCTGGCGCCCGAAATAGTGCCGGAGGTGGTGCGCAAGGCCTTCAAGGTGGCACAGACCGAGAAGCCGGGTGCCGCCTTCATCGACTTCCCCGAGAACGTGGCCGAGATGGAAGTCGACAAGCAGCCGATTCAGGTCCAGACAGCGTACACCCCCGAGGCGCCCGCCCATAAGATCGAACAGGCCGCCAAGCTGATCGGTGCTGCCAGGGCGCCAGTGATCCTCGCCGGGAACGGCGTGATCCGCCAGGGCGCCGCAGAGGCACTCGTCACCTTTGCCGAGGTGCTGCGTATTCCCGTCGCGAACACTTTCATGGCCAAGGGCGTCGTTCCGTTCACGAACGAACTGTCGCTAGGCACCATCGGGCTCAAGGCCACCGACCTCCCGTGGTTCGCCCTCCAGAAAGCCGATGTGGTCATCTGTGTCGGTTACGACATGGTCGAGTACCACCCGGACATGTGGAATCCCAAGGGAGACAAGACGATCATCCATATCGACGGCCTTGCCGCGGAGGTCGACGAGCGTTACATCGTGGCCGTCGGCGCCCTGGGGGACATCCAGTCGTCGCTGCGGGCCATCGCACTGCGGTCGAAGCCTCAGCCGTCGGTGCCATTCACGGCGGTTCGCCGTGCGATCGTGGAAGACCGTGCCGAGCATGCAAACGACACGGCATTTCCAGTCAAGCCCCAGAAAATCGTTTGGGACTTGCGGGAGGCTCTTGCCGCCGATGACATCGCGATTTCCGACGTCGGCGCTCACAAGATGTGGATGAGCCGCATGTACAAGGCGGAGCGCCCGAACACCTGCATCATCTCCAACGGCTTCGCTGCCATGGGCATCGCGGTTCCCGGTGCCATTGCCGCGAAACTCGCCTACCCGGAGCGGAAGGTCGTGGCGGTGACTGGTGACGCCGGCTTCATGATGAATTCGCAGGAGATCGAGACGGCCCTGCGCATGAACACGCCGATCGTCGTGTTGATCTGGAACGACTCAGAATATGGCCTGATCACTTGGCACCAGTTGCGCCATTTCGGGCGCCCCAGCCACATCACTTTCAACAATCCAGACTTCGTCAAATATGCCGAAAGCTTCGGTGCCAAGGGCTATCGCGTCGAGCGCGCTGAGGATCTGCTTCCCACGCTGAGGCAGGCAATCGCCGACGACACTGTGGTGGTGATCGACTGCCAGGTTGACTATGGCGAAAACATGAAGCTGACACATCGCCTGAAGGCGCTGAAGTCACCCTTGTGAGGCCACCAATGGAAGTTCGTTCACCTTTCGACGGTAGTCTGATTGCGACCCTGGCCGTGGCGGGCGAGGCCGAGATCGAGCGAGCCTTGTCCACGGCGCATGCCCTGTTTCGCGACCGCGCTGCCTGGCTGCCGCCCGCTCGCCGTATCGAGATCCTGCGCAAGGCGGCCCGACTCATGGAAGAGCGCGCGGAATCACTGGCTCTGGAAGCCGCGCGCGAGGGGGGCAAGCCGTTGCTGGACTCGCGCGTCGAAGTTGCGCGGGCCATCGACGGCGTTCAGCTATGCGTCGACGCGCTGCGGACCGAGGGCGGCCACGTGGTGCCGATGGACATCAACACCGCATCGGCGCGGCGCGTTGCGTTCACCCACCGGGAACCCATTGGCGTGGTGGTGGCGGTCAGCGCTTTCAATCATCCGCTGAACCTGATCGTGCATCAGGTCGGCCCCGCGATCGCCGCGGGCTGCCCGAGCATCGTCAAGCCGGCTGGCGACACACCGCTCTCCTGCCTGCGCTTTGTCGAGATCCTGCACGAGGCGGGACTGCCGCAAGTCTGGTGCCAGGCGCTGGTCATCGATGACACCGCCTTGGCAACCCGGCTCATCGCGGATCGGCGCGTCGGATTCCTGAGCTTCATCGGCAGCGCCCGTGTCGGCTGGATGCTTCGCTCGAAGCTGGCACCCGGCGCCCGCTGCGCGCTCGAGCACGGTGGCGTCGCGCCGGTCCTTGTTGCCGAGGATGCCGACCTCGACGCGGCACTGCCGAAACTCGTGAAAGGCGGTTTCTACCATGCCGGACAGGTGTGCGTGTCGGTCCAGCGCGTCTATGCGCACCGTTCGATCTGCGACAACCTCGCGCGTCGCATGGCGGACGAGGCCCGCAAGCTAAAGGTCGGCGATCCGTTGTCGGCGGAAACGGAGGTGGGCCCCTTGATCCGTCATCAGGAGGTCGAGCGGGTGCATGCCTGGGTGCGAGAGGCAGTCGACGGCGGTGCCACGCTGCTTTGCGGGGGCAAGCCGATCTCGAGTTCCTGCTATGAGCCAACGGTGCTGCTTGAACCACCGCCGGACAGCAAGGTCTCGACCGAAGAGGTGTTCGGGCCGGTCATCTGCGTCTACGCCTACGACGATCTGGACGAGGCAATTGCGCGTGCCAACGCGCTTCCGGTCGCCTTCCAGGCTGCCGTGTTCACCCGCAGTCTCTCAACTTCAATGCACGCTTACGAGCGTTTGGATGCCTCGACGGTGATGGTCAACGACCACACGGCATTCCGCGTCGACTGGATGCCTTTCGCTGGACTGCGCGAGTCGGGGCTCGGCGTGGGCGGCATCCCCCATACCTATCGCGACATGCAGACGGAGAAGTTGTTCGTCGGACCTTTGCCGTAGCGGGACTGTCACTTCGATGGCGTGGTCAACCAAAGGCAAGTCGAAGTATCAGCCATAGATGCTAGT
>NZ_JBFUIU010000244.1:0-11669 GCF_056401695.1 Variovorax sp. P4_D9 | reverse complement strand
GCGAAGAACCGGTCCCCGGCCCCTGTCAGGACGATGAAGCGGGCATCCGGGCGGGCCCCGGCCGTGGCCACGGCCTGCCCCAGTTCGGCGAGAACCCCACGGGCGAGTGCGTTGTGCTTGTGCGGCCGGTCGATCGTGATCCACACGACGCCAWCGGGCCGCTCCTCCACTGTGATGTCCTTGCTTGTTTGCACGCTGTCTGGTCTCCGTCGAGTTGTTGCGTGCCAATGCTATGAAGCGACAAGTTCCAGAACAAGAACATTTGTTCAGCATTAGGAACATAATGCGGCGGCGAAGCTAAACGGAACGAATTGATCCGATTCGTTCAACCGGCCGAACTTCGGCCAATGAGACGTTCATGGAAGGAAGGGTGATGTCCGGTGTGACGGTGACTTCGATCGAGCGGGTGATCGACATCTTTGAGGCGTTCCAGGCGAGCCAGAGGCCGCTTTCGCTGACCGACCTGGCGGAGGCGGTCGGCATTCCAAAGAGCACCTGCCACGCCATCGTCTCGACGCTGACGGCGCGCGGCTACCTGTACACGCTCAACCGGCCGCGCGCGCTCTATCCGACCAAACGCATGTACGACGTGGCGAACGACATCCTCGCGAAAGATCCCTTCGTCGAACATGCGACGCCCGTGCTGGAACGGCTGCGCGATGCGACCCGCGAAACCGTGATCCTAGGGAAGCGCCAGGGGGAATCGGTGATCTACCTGCAGGTCATCGAAGGGCTTCACTCGATCCGCTATTCGGCCAAGCCCGGCGAGTTCAAGCCATTGCATTCGAGCTCCATCGGCAAGGCCTTGCTGGGGAGCCTCAAGGAGCCAGAGTTGCGCGCCTGGCTGGAAGGCCGGCAGCTGGCCTCCATCACCCCGACCACGAAGACCGAACACGAGGCACTGATCCAGGACATCCTTGAAAGTCGAAGGGTCGGCTACTTCGTGACCCGGGGCGAGAACGTGAGTGACGTGTGGGCGGTCGCGACCTTTCTCACGATCAACAACGAGACCCTGGCCGTTGCTGTCGCCGGGCCGAGGCACCGCATCGAAGGCAACGTGGCCGAGTGCGCGAACTTGCTGGTGGCGACTTGCAGCTTCTTGTCGCGACAACTGCTACGCGTCTAGCCTAGCGGTCGCGCGCCTCCGAGAGGCATGCAGGCTCAGGAGGTCGTGCACCTTGTGGCGGATATTGGGCGTCAGCATGGCGCCGCTGCGCAAGCGCCGACCCTGATCGGAAACCGGGCGAATGCGCCCTACTCGAAGCTGACGCCGTGCTCACGCACCGTCGCAACGAAAGCGTCGTGCTGCGCCCGGAAGAACTCGGCAAACTTCGCCGGACTCATGCCATAGCCCTCGAAGCCCTGCTGAACCAATCGATCGTGGACGGCAGGATCTCTCATCGTCTCCTGCAGCGCAGCCGACAGCTTCTCCGCCCTCTCCACCGGCAGCCCCGGTGGCCCGAAGAAGCCGGCCCAGGGCGTGATGGTCAGCTTGCCGAGTCCGAGTTCGCCCGCGCTCGGCACATCGGGCAGCAGCGCACTTCGCTGCGGCTGCAGCGTGACGAGCGCACGGACGCGTCCGTCGCGCACGAAGGCGGGCGCCAGCGTTCCGGTGGTGAACATCATCTGCACCTGTCCGCCCAGCAGATCCGTCATCGCCTGCATGTCGCCCTTGTAGCGCGCGTTCACGACCTTGCGTCCGCCGAGCAGCTGCAGCATCGCCAGCTCGGCGGCACTGTTGCTCGACGCCGAGTTGTAGGCACCGGGCCTGGCCGCAACCATGGCCAGCAGATCGCTGACAGTCTTGATCGGCAAGGAGGCCGGCACCACCAAGAACATCGAGAACTGCCCCGCGCTGCTGATCGGCGCAAAGGCCTTGAAGGGGTCGTATGGCGGGTTCTGCCGCAGTGTCGGTGCCGCCACCATCGCGGTGTTGGTTCCCATCAAGAGCGTGTAGCCATCGGGCCGTGCGCCGCTCACGGCTTGCGCCGCCAGCACGCCATCGGCACCCGGGCGGTTCTCGACCACCACCTGCTGGCCCAGTTGCCGGGACAAGCCTTCGGCCATGATCCGCGTGATCGCGTCGGCGCCTCCGCCGGGAGCGAAGCCCACGATCAATTTGATCGGCTTCTCGGGAAAGGCCTCCGCGCCCCAGCTCGCGCCGTGGGGCAGCGCGAGCGCTGCGGCGATGGGCGCAGCCCACCGAAGGATCGTTCTGCGTTGCATCTTTGTCTCCTTAGCCGGGCGGCACGGGTTCTTGCGCTTGCACGAGCACGGCGCCCTGCGACAGCGGACCGACGTTGCGCCGGTACTGCTGCAGCCAGCCGGTGTGATGCATCGGCGGCGGCGGGCGCCAGGCCGCGCGGCGCGCCTGCAACTGCGCCTCGTCGAGTGCCACATCGAGGCGGCGGGCGTCGAGATCGATCGTGACGATGTCGCCGTCCTCGAGCAATCCCAAGGGTCCGCCGAGCGCTGCCTCGGGAGAGACTTCGGCGACTACCAGGCCCTTGCACACCAGGCCCGAGAGGTGGCCGTCGGTCAGGAGCGCGACGTCGTCGCCAAGGCCGGCACCGTCAATCGAAAAGACGACGCGCGAGGCGCCTCCGCCCATCGCAGGACCGCCGCAGGCACCGGCACCGCGCATGACCACCACCTGGCCGGCATGGATGCGGCCTTGCTTCAGCGCCGCAATCGCCTCGTCGGAACTCCAGAAGCACACCGCCGGACCGCTGAACCGGCGCACCTTGCGCTCGACGATGCCGGTCTTGATCAGGCCAGATTCGGGTGCCAGGTTGCCGCGCAGCAGGATGATCGCGGGCCGCGATGCGACCGGCCGGGTGATCGCCCGGATGACCTCGGCGTTCGCCACCTCGACGCCGCGCAGGTTGCCCGCGACGGTGTCGCCGCTGACCGTGCGCGCGCCGGTGTCGAGCAGCGGCTCGAGCTGCTTCATCAGGGCCCGGCAGCCGCCGGCCGCCTCGAACGCCTCGATGCTGTGCTCGCCGATCGGACGCACGCCGGCGAGCACCGGTGTCTCCGGGCCGAGCCGCTCGAACAGGCCGTACACATCCACGCCGCACGCACCTTCGGTGGCCACGGCCTGCAGGTGCTTGGCCGAGTTGAGCGAACCGCCGATCGCGAGCACCGCCCGCACGGCGTTCGCGAACGCGCCGGGCGTGAGGATGTCGCGCGGCTTCAGGTCGTCCCACACCATCTGCACGATGCGAGCCCCGGCCGCGCGCGCATCGGACATCATCTTCGGACTCAGCGCCGCGACCGGCGCACTTCCCGGCAACGCCAGGCCGAGCGCCTCGCAAACGATGTGCATCGTGTTGGCCGTTCCGAGGCCGGAGCACACGCCCGGGCCGCGAATCGCTTCGCGGCTCATCTCGATCAGCTCGCCCACCGGCAGCGTGCCGGTGACGGCATGCATCGCACCGATGAAGACCTCCTCGATGTCCATGTGGCGGCCCCGAAACTCACCGCTCGGCTGGTACCCGCAAGGCACCAGCAGCGTCGGGATGTTCAGCCGGGCTGCCGCCATCAACTGCCCCGGCACCGTCTTATCGCACGAAGTGAGGCAGACCATGCCGTCTAGTTGCGCGCCCTCGACCGCGACTTCGATGTCGTTGGTCACCAGGTCCCGTGCCGCCAGCATGTAGGCGCCGCGGGCTCCGGCGCCGGTGATGAAGTCGCTCGGCGCGGCGGTGCGGATCTCGAAAGGAACCCCGCCCGCGGCGCGGATCGCCTCCTTGACCTGCACGGCAACCTGGTCCAGATGACTGAAGCAGGCGGCGAGCTCCGAGGAACTGTTGACGACCGCGATCTTGGGTTTCTCGCAGTCTTCCTCGGGGATGCCGAGCGCGCGCCAGTGGGCATTGCGCACCGACCAGAGATAGGAACCACGCGGGAAATTGCTGCGCAGCGGACGTGTCATGGTGCGGCCTCCTGGTTGCAACTGTTCTTCTTCGTGACTTCGACGACGCCGCGGTCTGCATCCACGCGCACCCAGTCTCCGGTCTCGATGCACTCGAGCGGATCGCGATCGAAGTCGGTCATCGACGGCGAATGCGCGACCACCGTGCCGAGCGCGACCTTGGTCGTCATCTCGTTGAACAGGAATGCCGCCGGCACCGTGTTCATGAGCCGCGCCACATGGAACATCGCCGACCAGCCCGACGATCCCTTGGCCCCCGGGAACACCAGCACCTTGCCCGCGAAACTCTGGCCGCGCAGCGAATGCCGCGTCTCGATGACAGTGCCGGTGCGCGGATCGATGCCGCCCCAACCCGAAATCTGCTCCCGCGTGACCAGCGCCTCGCCCTCGGCGATGCCACCGACCACCTTGCGCCCCCGGATCACCAGGGTCGGGCCGCTCTGGCGCGTGTCCAGTCTCAGTGCGCTCATGCGAGGCTCCCGTTCCAGCGCCCCGTGCAGGCCGCATCGATGCATTCGGCCGTGCTGCCGAACCAGGCCTGCACGCCGAGAATGGCGGGCAGGTAGTGCGCCTGCTTGGCCGAATCCAGGGCCACTGACTGCGTGCCCTTGGGTACCGCCCGGCTCATCGCCGAGCAACTGTCGGTCATGAGGATGCCTCCCGCATCCTCGATGATCTTCGTGTAGCCGTTGCGATCGGCCAGCGACTTGATGGCGCGCGGCGTGAAGATCCACAGCTCGCAATCGGGGTGCACCTTGCGCCCCTCGATCAGTTGCGCCGCCTCCCAGATCTGCTCGATCGTGTAGTGCGGGCAGCCGAGCATCACATACTGGATCTCCGCGCTGCGGGCGGTGGAGTTGATGGTTTCGTATGTGGCGCGGCGCTCGGCCTCGCCATAGTGCAGCACCTGCACCGGCTTGCGGCCGCCCAGGGCGTGCTCGAGACTGAGCGCTTCCGGCGTCACGCCGACCACGTGGTACATCTCGACGCCTCCCGAAGACGAGGCCGCGGCGCCGAAGTGCTTGAGCCGCGGCAGGTTCGGCACCCGGCCGATGCCGCGTCGGCTGTGGATCACCGGAACCCGATCCTGCACCTGTTCGCCGATGAAGTAGCCGAGCAGCCCCCAGTCCTGCACCGACTCGATCTCGATGTCGAGCTCGACGACGTGCGTCCCGAGCCGGTTCTCGTCGAGGTGGTAGCCCCAGTACGGGATGCGGCCCGTGAGCATCGCGGCGCCGGTGCTCTCCCGGCCTTCGGCATTGGTGCGAGCGCCGAGCACCGAGTTGCAGTAGATCACCGCCGACGACTCCATCCAGGCGCAATGTTCGCCGCGGGTCGGGATGTTGCCGACCTGGTAGGGCGTGCAGGTGTTCATGATCTGGGCGCCGAGTCCGGCCGCGTGGCGCTCGCTCTTTTCGTAGAAGCGCACGATGTCCTCGCTGACGCCCATGCGCTCGGGCTGCCCCGGATCGAAGCCGAGCTGCAGATGACTGGTGAAAACCTTGAACTTCGGAATCGGCACCACCTCCTGGCTGTCCAGGCTGAACTCGGAAAACACCGCGTCCATGCCGCCCTGCTTCAAGGCGAAGTCGCGCTGGAACGGCGTCGTCGAGGTGATGGTTGCGCAGACATTGCGCGTCTCCACGAGCCGCTCGGCGCCCAGGGCTTCACCGTAGCGCGCGAGCAGGTCCATCGCCTTCTGCACCGCGGCGCCGTCACGGCCGTCTCGCATCGCCTTTTCTTCATCGGTCAGCTGCATCGCCTGGGGTCTCGCTAGAGGGGGTTCGAAAAAAGAAGCTCAGCGCTCGCGCATGCGCGAGACCGGCACATGGCCGCCGATGTCGACGGCGATCCGCTCGGCCACCGCGCGCAGGCGTGGCGCGAGTTCGTCGCGCAGGCGTTCCTCGGGGAATACGAAGCCCGCTCCGCCCGCGTTCAAGGCCATAATTTCATTGCCCGGCCCGATCAGCGGCACGGACACCGAATTGATCTCGCGATGGAATTCGCCGAGCGAAAGGCAATAGCCAAGGCGCTGGGCGTCGTCGATCGCGCGCAGCATGGCCGGCGCAAGACTGTCCCATTCGGGACCGCGCATCAGGCGCATCGAATCGAAGAGCTGCGTGCGCGTGCCGTCGTCGAGCGCCGAAAGGTAGGCCCGGCCAAGCGCCGAATTGGGCAGCGGCGCGCGCGATCCGACGTCGAGCCGGGCCGACAGCATGGTCGAGCGGGGGCGGCAGGCTTCGATCAGCACCATCTCCATCCCGTCGCGCACGGCAAGATAGRCCGATGCGCCGCTTTCCTCTGCCAGGCCTTGCATCACCGGCCGCGCGATGGCACGGACATCGAGGCTGCCGAGGAAGACGCGCGACAGCGAGACCACACCCGGCCCGAGCGTCAGGCGATCGCCAGTTGGCGCCGTCTTGAGCATCCCCATCGCCACCAGCGTCGCGACCAGGCGGTTGACCGTCGGCCTCGGAATGCCGGTGATGCGCGCGAGTTCGGCATGGCTGAGCAGCGGCCGGTCTTCAGTGAAGCTGCGCAGCAGCGAGATGCCGCGTTCGAGCGCACTCACGGTGTCGGAACGGTCCGCGCGCGCATCGGCGGCGTCGGCGGAGGGAGGAGAGAACGGGTTGTTGTCGGCGGCCATGAGGGAATTCTTTTGGAGTTCCGCCAATGTAGAGCCTGCCGGCGAGGGTCTGAGCGTCGCGATCATTGTCCGCGGCTCAGTTGTTCGCCGCTTCGAGCGGCTGCGCGGCCGCCAACCCGGCGCCGGCAGCACCGGCTCGCAGATACACGCCCTGGGCCCGCAGCGATGACTGCAGCGCGTTCACATCGACCGCCCTCGGCTCGATTCGCCCCTGCGAGGCCAGCGCCGCCGCCGCGCCCGCCGCCTGTCCGGTGATCCAGCATTGCGGAATCTCGCGCATGAAGCCGTGCGAGTTGCGGTCGCACGAGATGTGACGGCCGCAGGCCAGCAAGCCGTCGAGCTGCTCCGGTACCAGGGCACCGTAGGGAATCGAGATGTTCGGAAACTTGGGCGAGACGGCCGGGGACACGCCGATCTCGTCGGCCAGCGGCCGGCCTTCGGGCCATTGGCTGCGCAGCACCGCGCCCACACCGCTGAGGCGCCGCGCATGGCGAACGCCGATCTGCGGGGCGCTCAGCATCAGATAGGCGTCCTCGAAGCCGGGCGCATGCGCGCGGAAGAAATCGAGGTGTGCGTCCATCGCACGGTGCGAGCGCACCTCCACCGCGGTGAGATCGTCGACGTCGAGCGCCGAATAGCCCGACTGGCGCGGCCCCATGAACAACGCGACGTCATTGCGCCAGGAGACGAAGGGTCGCTCGAACAGGCCCAGCTGCTCGCGGCCGCGCGCCATGAAGGCGCTGAACTCTTCGGGACGGCCGGCCTTGAAGTCGATCCAACGGCCCATGTCGACGCCGCCGAACAGCCACGAGGTGTTCATGCAGTGGTGCACGTCCGCCTCCTCGATGTCGTTGACGAAGGCGGCTCCGGCGCGCGCGAATAGATCGCCGTCGCCGGTGGCGTCGATCACCACATCGGCCATGATCGCCATGCGCCCCTCCTTGCTCTCGAACACCACGCCCTTGACGGCGCCGTCCTGCACGATCGGCACGGCGGCCCACGAGTGGTAGATGAGCTTGACCTTGCGCTCCAGCACGATCTCCTGCGACAGCAGCTTGAGTCGCTCGGGATCGATGGTCGGCGACCACGTGACGATGCCATGGTAGGCGGCGGTGCGCTGCGCCCAGTGGCTGGCCTTGGCCGAATCCTGCGAACCCCAGTCTTCCCGCGCCGGTCCGGCAACCGCGTCTGCGGGAAGCCGGTCGAACAGCTCCTCGGCAAAGCCGCGAATCACGAGCTTGCCCTCCCAATCGGTCATGCGATCGATCCAGATCACGAGACCGCCAGTGGACAGCCCACCCAGGTGGTTGTAGCGCTCCAGCAATGCGACGTCGGCGCCGGCCCGCGCCGCCGACGCCGCGGCCGCGGTGCCCGACGGGCCGCCGCCGACCACCAGCACGCCGCACCGGTGATAGACAGGAATGTCGCGGCCCGGCTCGGACCAGACCCCGTGGTCGGTCCGCGCCACGCGACCCTCGCGATCGAAGATGTCGGAGCTGAGGATGCGTTCGTCGGTGCGGACGATGGTTTTCATATCTGTGGTCAGGAGCTGGCGGGCTCGATTATTTCGATTTCGATGTCCATTTTATTCAGTATCAGGCCATTGAAACGCGGGTAATCCCGGGGTATCTCGTGTTGTTTGTGGTTTGACAATCCATTTAACAACGAACGAGGCAAGATGGATATCTACCTGCAGGCGGCGCGAAGCTCGCGGCGGCGATTCAATTTCCTGCTGGGCAGCTCGCTGCTGACGCTCTCGCCCTGGGCCCGCGCGCAGGACTTCCCCGCCAAGGGCAAGCCGATCCGCATCGTCGTCGGCTTCACCGCCGGCGGCGGCACCGACGCACAGGCGCGCATCGTGGCCCAGAAGCTCGGCGAGGTGCTGGGGACCAGCGTGATCGTCGACAACCGTCCCGGCGCCAGCACCATGCTGGCGGCGAGCGAAGTCGCGCGCGCACCGGCGGACGGCTACACCCTGATGTACGCGCCCTCGTCGACCATGGCCCAGAACCCGCATACGCTGTTCCAGGTTCCCTACGACCCCTTCAAAGACTTCACCGCCATTTCGATGGGCGGCCGCGGGCCCCTGGTGCTGACGGTGAACACCACCGTGCCCGCGAATTCGGTCGGCGACCTCGTCCGCTACGTGAAGGCGCATCCGGGCTCGGTCAGCTACGCATCTTTCGGTACCGGCACCTCCTCGCACATCTATGGCGAGGCCTTCATCAGGAAAACCGGCATCGACGCGGTGCACATCCCCTACAAGGGCGGTTCGGATGCCGCCAAGGACCTGATCGGCGGCCGCGTCCAGTACATGTTCGATTCGGCCTCTTCCGCCATCATCACGGTCGGCTCCGGCAAGGTCAGGATCCTCGCCGTGGCCTCGGCCACGCGCATCCCCGCCTTGCCGGACGTGCCGACCTTGGCCGAGCAGGGCGTCGAAGGCCTGGACCTGCCGAGCTGGCTCGGTTTCTACGGCCCGGCGAACATGCCGGCGCCGGTGGTGGCACGCCTCAACGAAGCGCTCGCCCAGGTACTGGCGATGGCCCAGGTGCGAGAGTTCTATCGCAGTGGCGGCTACGAAGCCGGCGGCAGCTCGCCGGATGAATTTGCGCGCATCACGCGGTCGACCTACGACCGCTGGGGCGCGATGGTGAAACAAGTGGGATTGGCCAAGGAATGAACTCGCATCCTCTTCGCATCGACCGCCGCCGCGCACTCGGCTCGTTGGTCCTGTCTCTGGCCCCGCTGTTCGCCACGCAGGCATCGGCCGCGCCGGCTCCGTTTCCGGAGCAGGGCCGCCCGATCCGGATAATCCTGGGCCTGGCCGCCGGTGGCGCATCGGATGCGCAGGCGCGCTTCGTCGCCAACAAGCTCGGCGAGGTGCTGCAGACCCCGGTGATCGTCGAAAACCGCCCCGGCGCCAGCTTCATTCTGGCGACCGAGGAAGTCATCCGATCCGCACCCGACGGCTACACGATGATGTACGCGCCCTCCTCGGTCGTGGCGCAGAACCCGCAGACGCTGGCGCAGGTCCGCTACGACCCGTTCAAGGACCTGACACCGATCTCGCTCGGCGCGCGGGGTCCTCTGGTGCTCACGGTTCACGCGAGCGTGCCGGCGAAGACGGTGCCGGAACTGATTGCGTACATCCAGGCCCATCCGGGCACGATGAGCTATGCCTCGTTCGGCACGGGCACTTCGTCGCACATCTACGGTGAAGCCTTCGCGCGCAAGGCCGGGCTCGACGTGGTCCATGTCCCCTACAAGGGCGGCACCGACGCAGCCAAGGATTTCCTGGCAGGCCGCGTGCAGTACTACTTCGACGCCGCGCCGAACGCCATCGCGAACACGGCGACCGGCAAGGTCCGCATGCTGGCCGTGGCCGCTCCACGCCGCAGTCCGATGCTGCCCGACGTGCCGACGATGTCAGAGCAAGGCGTTAGCGGCCTCGACATGCCGAGCTGGCTCGGCTTCTATGGCCCGGCACGCATGCCGACACCGGTCGTCGCCAAGCTCAATGGCGCGATCGCGCAGGTGCTGGCGATGCCGGCCACGCGCGACTTCTTTCGCCAGGGTGCTTATGAGGCGGAGGCGTCGAGCCCGCAGCAGCTCGACGAACTCACGCACTCGACCTACCAGCAGTGGGGCAGCATCATCCGCGAGCTCGGGTTGACGCGGCAGTAGCGGCTCGATCACCGTCCAGGCGCGACAGCAACAGCCGCATCGCGGCCGGAATCGGCGCGATGACAGGAAACGCGAACCGCCGCTGAAGCCCGATCGCCGCCTGCCCCAATGGGCCGCCGCCGATAATCACGACCTCGGCGCCGTCGTCGTCGATGCAGCGCCGCACCGCCTGCGCCAGGGCCTCTTCCAGGGCCTGCGGATCGGCTGCGAGTTCGCGCGGATCGCCGTCGGTCAACCGGGTGCCGACGTAGGCGCCGAGCAGGCCGAGCGCGCGAGCGCGGCCTTCGATGGGGCGCACCAGGTCGGGCGTCACGGTCGCGATGCCGAAGCGCCGGCCCGCCGCGCCGGCCTCCAGCATCGAGGCTTCGGCGATGCCGACCACCGGCACCCGGCAGGCGGCGCGCACGCGCTCGATGCCCGGGTCGCCRAAGGCGCTGATGATCACRCCGGCCCAGTGCGTCCCGGCGTCGCGCCAGCTGCGCTCGACCTCGATGGCCGCCGCGTCGAGTTTCGCGCGGGTTGACGATCATCGACGGGCCGCCGCGCGCGGTCCGGCCCTCGACACGCAGGCCCGCGGGCGCCTCGGCGGCCGCGATCTCGACCATCATGGCCGTCGTGACCGTCGACGAGTTCGGGTTGATCAGCAGGATCTGTTGTTGCATTTCGGCGCCGGAGTGGAGGGTCAGTTCGCCTGCGCTGTCGCGGCGGCGTGGGCGCCGTTCACGGCCGGGGCCTCGCCGGGCAGCGGCAGCGCATCGGGCGACTGGCCATAGGTCTCGGGCACGCTCTGGACGCTGACCACGAAGATGGCGTACATCGCGGCGGCCAGGCCGATCACGCCGACCAGGCCGAAGCCATCACACAGCCGGCCGGCCACCAGCTGCATGAAGGCACCCGCGGCCGTGCCGGTCGCGAAGATGAAGGCGGTGCCGAAGGCGCGCACGCGGGTCGGGTAGAGCTCGGGCGCGAAGATCCAGATGGTCGTGTTCAGCAGCAGCACGAAGAACTGGAAGGTCGCGCCGGCGATCAGGATCACCACGATGCTCTTGGCGACGAAGCCGATGGTGAGGGCCGCCATGCAGGCACAGACGGCGCCGGCGGTCAGCACCCGCTTTCGCGGGAAATGGAAGCCGAGCAGCGACGCGGCGATCGCACCCAGCAGGCTACCGCCCTGCATCACCATCGTGAATTGCAGGCTCTTCGACACTGCTGTCCAAGACAGGCGAATCCGGCGGATGACATGCTGAACTGACGCGGGTTCCGGACGGCTTGTGTGTGGATTTCAGGATCGTGCCCCCATGGGTGCTGTCCAACATCAAGTGAATGCGAATGCGCCCTGGGGTGATTCGTCGGGATCGGGCGGCGCTGTGAACGGCTCGTCGATCCACGCCATCAGAT
>NZ_JBFUIU010000243.1:0-11676 GCF_056401695.1 Variovorax sp. P4_D9 | reverse complement strand
CTCCAACTGTTCTTCATCTTCTTCGGCCTGCCGGCGGCCGGCTTCAAGCTGTCGCCCGAAGTGGCGTCGGTGATCGCGATAGTGATGAACCTCGGCGCCTATGCCACCGAGATCATCCGCGCCGGCATCGAGGCCACGCCGCGCGGCCAGATCGAGGCCGCCGTGAGCCTCGCGCTCAACAAGGTGCAGGTGTTCATGCGCGTGGTGCTGCCGCCGGCGATGAAGAAGGTCTGGCCCGCCATGGTGAGCCAGATCATCATCGTGATGCTCGGCTCGGCCGTGTGCAGCCAGATCTCGACCGAGGAACTGAGCTACGCCGCCAACCTGATCCAGAGCCGCAACTTCCGCGCCTTCGAGGCCTTCATCGTCGCCACGGTGATCTACCTGGCCCTGTCGGTGGGCGCACGGCGTCTGCTGAATTGGGCCGGACCCAAGTACTTCTTCGGACGATGAGGCGCCCATGACCGACTTCTCCCTCTGGGACATTCTCCGCAACCTGTTGCTGGCGCTGCGCTGGACGGTGGTGCTGTCGCTGATCGCCTTCGTCGGCGGCGGCCTGGTCGGCGGCCTGCTGCTGTTCGCGCGGCTGTCGGGCGGGCCGCTGGTCGACCGGCTGATCGGCCTCTACGTGCAGGTGTTCCAGGGCACGCCGCTGCTGATGCAGCTGTTCCTGGCCTACTTCGGCATCGCGCTGTTCGGCGTCGACGTCTCGGCCTGGACCGCAGCCTCGGTGGCGCTCACGCTCTACACCAGCGCTTTCCTGACCGAGATCTGGCGCGGCTGCGTGGCCTCCATTCCGAAGGGCCAGTGGGAAGCCTCGGGCAGCCTCGCCCTGAGCTTCGGCGAGCAGATGCGCCACGTGATCCTGCCGCAGGCCACGCGCATCGCGGTGGCACCCACGGTCGGCTTCCTGGTGCAGGTGATCAAGGGCACGGCGCTGGCGTCGGTGATCGGCTTCATCGAGCTCACCAAGGCCGGCAGCATGATCTCGAACGCTACCTTCAAGCCCTTCGTGGTGTTCAGCTGCGTCGCCCTGCTTTATTTCGTGCTGTGCTTCCCCGTGAGCCTGTACGCCAAGAACCTTGAGAGGAAAATCAATGTCGCTCGTCGCTGAACCCCCCGCATCCGAAGCCGCGCCCGCGGCCCGCGTGTCCGCCGCGCCCATCGTGCGCATCACGGCGCTGCGCAAGTCGTATGGCAGCAACGAGGTGCTCAAGGGCATCGATCTCGAAGTCAGGCGCGGCGAGGTGATCGCCATCATCGGCAAGAGCGGCTCGGGCAAGAGCACGCTCCTGCGCTGCATCAACGGCCTCGAGGTGTTCCAGGAAGGCACGCTCACGGTCGACGGCAAGCCGCTGCTGCACGAGAGCGCGATGGCGATGCGCGAGCTGCGCCAGCACGTCGGCATGATCTTCCAGAGCTTCAACCTGTTTCCGCACCTGACGGTCGGGCGCAACGTGATGCTGGCGCCGACGCTGGTCAAGAAGCGCAGCGCTGTCGAGGCCGCCTCGCAGGCGCGCAAGCTGCTGGCGCGCGTCGGCTTGGCCGAGAAGTTCGACGCCATGCCCGACCAACTCTCGGGCGGCCAGCAGCAGCGCGTGGCGATCGCCCGCGCACTGGCGATGGAGCCGGCAGTGCTGCTGTGCGACGAGATCACCTCGGCGCTCGACCCCGAACTCGTGGGCGAAGTGCTGCGGGTGGTGGAGTCGCTGGCGGTCGAGGGCATGACCTTGCTGATGGTGACGCACGAGATGAGCTTCGCGCGCAAGGTCAGCGACCGCGTGATCTTCATGCACCAGGGCCGGGTGCACGAGATGGGGCCGCCGGGGGAATTGTTCGGCAGTCCGAAGACGCCGGAGTTGCAACAGTTTCTTTCATCGTTGCACGATTGAACCCGGGCGGCCGGGAACCCCCGGCCTGTGGCAAGCTCCGAGCGGTATGCCCTTCCGCTCGCCCTCTTCCCGCCGACGGCTGCTGCGCGCCCTGCTGGGCGCCGCCGCACTGCCCGCACCGCTGGCCGCGCTGGCCGGCTTCAACTTCTTCACCAGCGAATACACCGCCAGCCGCGCGGAACTGCAGGCCCAGATCGCGAAGCGATTCCCGGTCCAGCAGCGCTATGCCGAGGTCTTCACGGTCGCGCTGCGCGATCCGCAGCTGTCGCTCGACGCCCGCAGCAACCGGGCGGCGATCACGGCGGTGCTCTCGATCGCCAGTCCGCTGCTGCGGCCTTCCTCGGTCGAAGGCGTGGTCTCGGTCAGCAGCGCGCTCAAATACGACGCGGCGGCGCGCGCAGTGCGGCTCGACCGGCCGCAGGCCGACCGGATTGAACTGCAGGGCCTGACCGGCCGCGACGCCGAGCGCCTGCAGCAGATCGGCGCCGTGGTCGCACAGGAACTGCTGCGCGACCAGCCGCTGCGCACCTTCAAGCCCGAGGAACTGACCGTCGGCCGCAAGACCTACGAGATCGGCGACATCACCGTGCAGGACGACGGCATCACGGTGGTGCTCAAATGAAGCATCCCCGAAGCGCCTGCCGCTTCGCCCTCTGGCTCGCTTGCGCCGTGCTAGCCGCCGGCTGTGCCGCGCCGCCCGCCGCCACGCGCAGTATCGACCTCCAGGCCCATCGCGGCGGCCGCGCGCTGGCGCCCGAGAACACGCTTAGYGCCTTCTCGAATGCGATCGAGATGGGCGTGACCACACTGGAACTCGACATCGGCCTGACTGCCGACGACGTGGTGGTGATCTCGCACGACACCCTGCTGAACCCCGACCACACGCGCGATGCCCGCGGCAATTTTCTCAAGGCCGCGGGGCCGTCGATCCGCTCGCTCACGCTGGCCCAGCTGCAGACCTACGACGTCGGCAGGATCGATCCCGCGAGCAGCTACGGCAAGCCCTTCCCCAAGCAGTTGTGGAGCGACGGCGAGCGCATTCCGACGCTGGCCGCGCTGTTCGCGCGTGCCGACGCGCTCGACGCCTCGAAGGTCCGCTTCAACATCGAGACCAAGCTGGACCCGGGCCGGCCGGAGGAAACCGCCTCCCCCGAGCAGATGGTCCGCGCGCTGCTGGCCGAGATCGACAAGGCCGGCAAGGCGCAGCGCGTGACGGTGCAGAGCTTCGACTGGCGCTCGCTGGCGCTGGTCGCCCAATGGGCGCCGCAGATGCCGCGCGCCTACCTGACGAGCGCCCGCACGCTCAAGGACAGCCGCTGGACGGCCGGCCTTCGGATCGAGGACTTCGGCACGCCGCCGCGGCTCGTGAAGGCCTCCGCGGGCGACGCCAGGGGGCCGGTGATCTGGTCGCCCGCCTACGACGACCTGACTCCGGCGCTGGTGCAGGAAGCGCACGCGCTCGGCCTGGCCGTGCTGCCCTGGACCGTGAACCAGCGCGCCGACATGGCGCGCCTGCTGGACTGGGGCGTCGATGGGATCATCACCGACGACCCGGCGATCCTGCGCGACCTGCTGGGCGAACGCGGCGTGGCGCTGCCGGCGAAGCGCGGGCGCTGAGCGCGCGCCTGATAATCGCAGCCGATGCCTGAACCCTCCTCCTCCACAGCAGTCCGCGCCGGCGCCATCACCGACGTCGCCGGCATCGAAGTCGGCCACTACAGCGACCCTCGCCGCCCCACCGGCTGCACCGTGATCCTGGCGCGCGATGGCGCCGTCGCCGGCGTCGACGTGCGCGGCGCAGCGCCCGGCACCCGCGAGACCGACCTGCTCGCGCCCGGCAACCTAGTGCAGCAGGTCCATGCGGTGATGCTCGCCGGCGGCAGCGCCTGGGGGCTGGCCGCGGCCGATGGCGCCATGCGCTGGCTCGAGGAGCGCGGCGTCGGGCTCGATGTCCGCTTCGGCACGCTGCCGATCATTCCGGCCGCCGTCCTGTTCGACCTGCCGGTCGGCGACGCCCGCATCCGGCCCGATGCCGACGCCGGCTATGCCGCCTGCGCGGCGGCCTCAAAGGCGGCGCCGGCCGAAGGCTGCGTGGGTGCCGGCAGCGGTGCGCTGGTGGGCAAGCTGTTCGGCATCGATCGGGCGATGAAAGGCGGCATCGGCACTGCGTCGGTCACGGTCAACGGGGTCACGGTCGGTGCCCTGATCGCCTGCAATGCGCTCGGCGACGTCATAGACCCCGACAGCGGGCGGGTGGTTGCCGGTGCACGCACCGAAGACGGCAGCGCCCTGCTCGACACCCGGCGTGCCCTGCTGCGCGGCGACTTGCCGAAGCCCCTGCTGGCCGGCACCAACACCACGCTGGGCGTGGTCGCCACCGACGCGGTGCTGACCAAGGTGCAGGCCAACCGCCTCGCGGCGGTGGCGCACGACGGCCTGGCGCGCGCGATCAATCCGGTCCACACGATGAGCGACGGCGACACTCTGTTCGCGCTGGCCACTTGCCGCGTGCCGCTCGAGGGCGACGCGCCCGGCATGACGGTGCTCGGCACCATGGCGGCCGAAGCGGTGGCACTGGCGACCGTGCGGGCCGTGCGGGCGGCACGCTCGGTGCGCGTGGGCGACAGCTACTTCCCGGCCGCCGCTGACTTGTCCTGAGCGTCCCCGACCGACGACATGGCGCAAAGGGCGGCGGCCTGCGCCAGGACGATGCCGATCAACAACAGCGCACCCAGCGCGGCATACAGCAGCAGCTTGACGGGTGAGATCAGCGTGAAGAGGCCGCGGCCGGCGATCAGCAGCAGCAGGGCGACCGCGAGCGCTGCCGCGAAGAGCTTGGCCGCGAACAACAGGTGGGTCTTGAGCTTCTTCATGGTCCGGGTATTGGGCCCGCGCACCGACCGACGCTCAATAGGACGGGTGGATGGATTGACGCGTTGCCAAAGCCCTGCTAGGCCGCGGCAGTTTTCACTCTCGGCACGCGCTTTGTAACCAGCCGGGCGCGGAAAGCACAGAAAATGCCGCTGCCGCGCCCGCGGCCTCCACGAGCCCTGTTCCAAACCGCTGCCGAATGCCCCAAGCCATCCGCCTGTTCCTGCTGTCGATCCGCGACCTGATCGCTTCCGCCGGGCCCGTCATCTTTCTCGTCATCGCCTTGCTGGTCGCCGCCTACTGGTGGCTTCAGCCACAGCCGCCGAAGCGTGTGGTGATGGCCACCGGGCCCGCCGGCAGCGCCTATGCGGGCTTCGGCAAGCGCTATGCGGAGGCCCTCAAGACCCACGGCATCGAGGTCGAGTTGAAAGCCACCGACGGCTCGCTGGACAACCTCGAACTGCTGCGCAGCGGCGGCGCCGACGTCGCCTTCGTGCGCGGCGGCAGCGCCGATCCGGTGAAGGACGAGGAAAGCGGACTGACTTCGCTCGGCAGCCTGTTCTTCGAGCCGCTGTGGTTCTTCTACCGGACCGATGCCGCGAAACACGTCGACCGCAAGACCGGAACACTGACTTCGCTGACTCAGCTCAAGGACCTGCGCGTCAATGTCGACAAGGCCGGCAGCGGCGTGCCCGACATCATGGAACGGATGTTCCGGGCCAACCACATGGACCCGGCCACGCTGGACCTGTCGAACCTCGAGCAGACGCCCGCCACCGAGGCGCTCCAGGCCGGGATGCTCGACGTCATCGTGCTGGCGTCGGCGCCGCAGTCGCCGCTGGTGCAGAAGCTGCTGCGGGCGCCCGACATCCAGCTGATGGATTTCGCTCAGAGCGACGCCTACTCGCGCCGATTCGCCTTCCTGCAGCCCGTGACCCTGCCGCGCGGCGTGGTCGACCTGGCCGCCGACCTGCCCTCGCACGATGTCTCGCTGCTGGCGGCCACCACCTCGCTGCTGTCGCGCGAGGAAACCCATCCCGCGCTGCGCCAGCTGTTCGCGCAGACCGCCCAGACCCTGCACGGCGGCGCCGGCTGGTTCAACCGGGCGCGCGACTTCCCCAACACCCGCACCAGCGAACTGCCGGTCAGTCCCGAGGGCGATCGCGCCATCAACGGCACGCCGCCGTTCTGGCAGCGCTACCTGCCCTTCTGGGCCAGCAACTTGGTGGAGCGCATGTGGCTGGTGCTCGGTGGCCTGCTGGTGCTGATGCTGCCGCTGTCGCGCGTGGTGCCGCCGCTCTACCAGTTCCGCGTGCGGCGGCGCGTGTTCCGCTGGTACGCCCGGCTGCGCGAGGTCGAACACAAGCTCGACACCCGCGCGGGCGATGCCGATGCCCTGCTGAAGGAACTGGTCGACCTGGACCGCGTGGTAAACAAGGTCGCGGTGCCGCTTTCGTATGCCGACGAACTCTATGCGCTGCGCAACAACATCCACGTGGTGCGCAAGCGGGTGCTGGCGAGCGCGCCGCAGGTCGGCGCGGCCGCCGCGGCCTGAGGGCCGTCACTGCCTTTGCACCCGCAGCAGCTTGCCATTGCTGCTGTCGGTCAACAGGTAGAGCCACCCATCCGGCCCCTGCCGGACATCCCGGATGCGTTCGCCGCGCTCGGCCAGCAGGCGCTCGCGGCCGACCACGGTGTTGCCGTCGAGCGTGAGCCGCCACAGCGCGGTGCCGGCCAGCGCGCCGATGAAGAGATTGCCCTTCCAGTCGGGCAGCGCATCGCCGGTATAGAAGGCCATGCCGCTCGGTGCGATCGACGATTTCTGCGTGCCCGGAGTCCAGGCCGTGCCGTCGATCTTTTCCCAGTAGGTCAGGGGCTGTTCGAGGCCCGGCTTGGCGACGCCTTCGCCCACCTGCGTGAGCGTGCCGTATTCCTGCCCATAGCTGATCACGGGCCAACCATAGTTGCGCCCGGCAAGCGTCAGGTTGACTTCGTCGCCGCCCTGCGGACCGTGCTCGTTGATCCATAGATCGCCAGTCACCGGATGCAGCGCCGCGCCCTGGGGGTTGCGGTGGCCGTAGCTCCAGATGTGCGGCTGCGCACCCGCAGTCGTGGCGAAGGGATTGCCCTGTGCGGGCGCGCCATCGGTGGTGATGTGCACCACCTTGCCGTTGCCGCGCGACAGGTCTTGCGCAAAGCCGCGCTGGGTGTCGAGCAGGCGCTCGCCCATCGTCACGAACAGGTAGCCGTTGCGATCGAACACCAGCCGCGAACCGAAGTGCGCCGTGCTGTCGACCTTGGGCGACTGCCGGTAGATGACGGTCACGTTGGCGAGCGTGAGATTGGCCGCGTCGAGCTCGGCCCGGGCGACCGCCGTGCCGTTGAGGCTCGGATTCGATGCGTCCCGCTCGGAGAAACTGAAATAGATCCGGCGGTTGCTCGCGAAGTCCGGATCGATCGCGATGTCGAGCAGGCCGCCCTGCCCCACCGCGGCGACGGCCGGCACGCCGGCGACCTGATCGTCCCCGCCGTTGACGGGAGAACCGTCGGCATTGCGCAGCCGCAGCTGACCGCCCCGCTGGGTGATCAACATCCGGCCGTCGGGCAGGAAGGCCAGGCCCCACGGGGTGTCGAGGCCGGTCGCCACTTCGGTGACCTTGGTCAGCATCGGCGTCGCCATGCCGCTGCCTTGGGTGGCGACGCTGATGTTGGGCTGGGAGGGAGGGTTCGCAGGGGGCGGCGTCGCGGTGACGCCGACGCCGAAGGCGGAGACCGACACGTTGGCGCCGCCACCGCCACCGCCGCAGGCTCCCAGGGCCGCCAGGCCCATCGCCAGAAGATACCGAGTCGCCGCTGCCATGGCATGCTCCTTCGGAATGGGCGCTGCGACGCGCCCGGATCTATCGCGTGGCTGCTACTTTAGTGCCTTGAAGCGCATCCGGTGCGGCTTGGCACCCTCTTCGCCCAGGCGCTTCTTCTTGTCGGCTTCGTACTCCTGGTAGTTGCCGTTGAAGAAGGTCCACTGGCTGTCGCCCTCGGCCGCCAGGATGTGGGTCGCGATCCGGTCGAGGAACCAGCGGTCATGACTGATCACCATCACCGAGCCGGCGAACTCGAGCAGCGCGTCTTCGAGCGCACGCAGGGTTTCGACGTCGAGGTCGTTCGACGGTTCGTCGAGCATCAGCACGTTGCCCCCCGCGATCAGGGTCCTGGCCAGGTGCAGCCGCCCGCGCTCGCCACCCGACAGCGTGCCGACCTTCTTCTGCTGGTCGGCGCCGTTGAAGTTGAAGCGCCCGGCGTAGGCCCGGCTGGCCATCTGGAACTTGCCGACGTTGATGATGTCGAGGCCGTTCGAGATGTCTTCCCAGACCGTCTTCTCGTTGCCGAGCGCATCGCGGTTCTGGTCGACGAAAGCCATCTTGACCGTCTGGCCGATCACCACTTCACCGCTGTCCGGCGTTTCCTTGCCCGCGATCAGCTTGAACAGGGTCGACTTGCCGGCGCCGTTCGGGCCGATGATGCCGACGATCGCGCCGGCCGGGATCTCGAAGCTCAGGTTGTCGATCAGCACGCGGTCGCCGAAGGACTTGGTGACGTTCTTGAACTCGATCACCTGGTTGCCCAGGCGCTCGGCCACGGGAATGAAGATTTCCTGCGTCTCGTTGCGCTTCTGGTACTCGAAGTCGCTCAGTTCCTCGAAGCGGGCCAGGCGTGACTTGCTCTTCGCCTGGCGTGCCTTCGGGTTCTGGCGCGACCATTCGAGTTCCTTCTTCAGGGCCTTGGCGTGGGCTTCCTCGCCCTTCTGCTCCTGCGCCAGGCGCTCGCCCTTCTGCTCGAGCCAGGTGCTGTAGTTGCCCTTCCATGGGATGCCGCGGCCGCGGTCCAATTCGAGAATCCACTCGGCCGCGTTGTCGAGGAAGTAGCGATCGTGGGTGATGGCCACCACGGTTCCCGGAAAGCGCTGCAGGAAGACTTCGAGCCACTCGACCGATTCGGCGTCCAGGTGGTTGGTCGGTTCGTCGAGCAGCAGCATGTCGGGCTTGCTCAGCAGCAGCCGGCACAGCGCCACGCGGCGCTTCTCGCCGCCCGACAGCACGCCGATGTTGGCGTCCCACGGCGRCAGGCGCAGCGCGTCGGCGGCGATCTCGAGCTGGTGCTCGGAGTCGGTGCCGGCAGTGGCGATGATGGCTTCGAGCTCGGCCTGCTCGGCCGCCAGGGCGTCGAAGTCGGCGTCGTCAGCACCATAGGCCACGTAGACCTCTTCAAGGCGCGCCTTGGCCGCGTAGACCGCGCCCATGGCGTCCTCGACCGATTCGCGCACCGTATGGGCGGGGTTCAGCTTGGGCTCCTGCTCGAGGTAGCCGATCGTGAGACCGGGCATCGGCAGCGCCTCGCCCTCGATCTCCTTGTCGATGCCGGCCATGATCTTGAGCAGCGACGATTTGCCCGAACCGTTCAGGCCGAGCACGCCGATCTTGGCGCCGGGGAAAAACGACAGCGAAATGTCCTTCAAGATCTGCCGCTTGGGCGGCACGGTCTTGCTGACCTTGTTCATGGTGTAGACGTACTGGGCCATGTTTATCTTTGCTTCGGTGAAATGAGTTTGAGCTTGGGAAAATAGGTCTTGTAGCGTGCGCTGTCGCGCGATACGAGGGTGCAGTCCATCAACTGGGCATGGGCGCCGATGTAGAAGTCCGGCAATAGCGATGCCCGCGTGCCGCCGGCCTTGCGGTATTTGTGGAACGCCATCGCCGCATTTCGCGCCGCTGCAAGCGGCAGTTCCAGTCGTTCATAGAGCCGTGCGGGCAGTGCCGCGTCGACGTCGCGATCTGAATTGAAGTAGACCGACACCTCGGCATAGATCAGCGGATTGATCGCCAGTTTGCCACGGCGGAGGCAATCGCCTATGGCCGCCGCCGACCAGTCCACCCATTTCGGGTCCTCGTGGATGACGTCGATCAGTACGTTGCTGTCGATCAGGAAGGTTTCAAGCCCTTCAGCGTTCGCCACGCGTCATCTCCAGCCATTCGTCCGCCGACAGGCCGATCTTCGAGTTGGCGCTGCCGCGCAGCAGCGCGATCGCCTCCTCGGCCGGCGTGGTGGTGCGCTTGACCGGCTTGACGATGATCTGCTTGTTGCGGAACTCGAACTCCACCTCGTCATAAGGCTTCAAGCCGGCGAGTTCGCGGATGTTCTGGGGAATGGTCACCTGACCCTTGGAAGTGAGTCGCACGCGGCGCTCCTGGTAATACTTCAACGGTAAGAGTTTAACCGATGGGGTCGCGGCGCGCCGAATCGGCGGGCAAAGACCCACTTCGTGCGATAATTGCTTCTGTTGCCGGGTCCAGTTGCCCGCAACGCCGGCTCTCCGCCGGGGACGAAGACGGTCGTTACAGGCTGTCCGGCTCCCACTCCTGACCCATCTGCCCTTACTGGCTCGACGTCCACATGACGCCCGAGCGGGTGGATACCACTGCGCCGTGTAGGGCGCTTATTGAACTCAATGAACTTTGATGAACTGAAGCTGGCCCCGGCCATCTTGAAGGCCGTGCATGAGCAAGGCTACGAAACGCCGACGCCGATCCAGGCCCAGGCCATTCCGGCCGTGCTCGATGGCCACGACCTTCTGGGCGGCGCCCAGACCGGCACCGGCAAGACCGCGGCCTTCACCCTTCCCCTGCTGCACAAGCTCACGATGAGCCGCAGCGCCACCAACAAGTTCGGCGGCACCGGCATCCGCGCCCTGGTGCTGACCCCGACGCGCGAACTCGCGGCCCAGGTCGAAGAGTCCGTCCGCACCTACGGCAAGTACCTGCAGCTGACTTCCACCGTGATCTTCGGCGGCGTCGGCATGAACCCGCAGATCAGCAAGCTCAAGAGCGGTGTCGACATCCTGGTGGCCACCCCCGGCCGCCTGCTCGACCTGCAGCAGCAAGGCATGCTCGACCTGTCGCAGGTGCAGATCCTGGTGCTCGACGAAGCCGACCGCATGCTCGACATGGGCTTCATCCACGACGTCAAGAAGATCCTCGCGCTGGTGCCCAAGGAAAAGCAGAGCCTGCTGTTCTCGGCCACCTTCAGCGACGAGATCCGCGACCTCGCCGCCACCCTGCTCAAGAACCCGCAGAGCATCCAGGTCACGCCGCGCAACACCACTGTGCAGCGCATCACGCAGGTGATCCACCCAGTGGGCCGCGGCAAGAAGAAGGCGCTGCTCGCGCACATCATCAACGAACACAAGTGGAGCCAGGTGCTGGTCTTCACGCGCACCAAGTTCGGCGCCAACAGCGTGGCCGAGTTCCTCACCAAGAACGGCATCGAGGCGATGGCGCTGCACGGCAACAAGAGCCAGAGCGCGCGCACCCAGGCGCTGGCCGGCTTCAAGAGCGGCGACATCCGTGCGCTGGTGGCGACCGACATCGCGGCCCGCGGCATCGACATCGACGAGCTGCCGCACGTCGTCAACTACGAAATCCCGAACGTCAGCGAAGACTACGTCCACCGCATCGGCCGCACCGGCCGCGCCGGTTCGAGCGGCGAGGCCGTGAGCTTCGTCTGTCTCGACGAAGAAGGCTTCATGCAGGAGATCGAGCGCTTCACCAAGCAGGCGATCCCGGTGCAGATCATCGACGGCTTCGGCCCCGAAGAAGGCGAACGCGCCGAGCCGATCGCCATGGGCCGCCAGACCATCTGGGGCGGCGCCGGCCGGCCGCCGAGCCGCGAGGTGATGCAGGCGGCCGCCAAGGCCGCACGGACCGAAATGATGCAGCGCATCCGCGACAACAAGGCCGGCCAGGGCGAACGCAGCGGCGGCGGCAATGGCGGTGGCCAGCGTCGCGGCGGCGGCAACGGCCAGGGCCAGGGCCAGGGCGCACCGGCCGGCCGCAGCGCCAATGGCGGTGGTGGCCAGGGC
>NZ_JBFUIU010000242.1:0-11770 GCF_056401695.1 Variovorax sp. P4_D9 | reverse complement strand
AAACTGTAGACCAGCGCCGCCACCAGGGCCGGCTTCAGCAAGGGCAGCACCACCTTGAACAGCGTCTGCGAGGTCGAGGCGCGCAGCATCAGCGAGGCCTCGTCGAGCGAGCGGTCGAGTTGCTTGAAGGCCGCCGTGCCCGCGCGCACGCCGACCGGCAGGTTCCTGAACATGAAGCACAGCACGATGATGAGGCCGGTTCCGGTGAGCTCCAGCGGCGGYACATTGAAGGCCAGGATGTAGCTCACGCCCAGCACCGTGCCGGGGATCGCGAAGGCCAGCAGCGCCGCGAACTCGAAGGCGCCCTGCCCCTTGAACTCGTTGCGCGCCAGCAGCCAGGCGATCAGCAGGCCGAGCCCGGCGGTCAGCGGCGCCGAGAGGCCGGCCAGCTTGACCGTGGTGATCAGCGAGTTCCAGGCCGTGCCCGCCCAGACGATGCCGAACTGCCCCCACTCGAGCGCGAACGCGGTCTTGAAATGGTTCAGCGTGAAGCTGTAGTCGCGGCCCCAGGTCTGGACGAAGCCGCCCGCGAAGGCGAACAGGTAGACCACCACCGTGAAGGCGATCCATGGCAGCGCGATGCAGTAGATGGTACGGCGCACGCCGTCGGGCAGCGCCATCGCGATGCCGGCGTCGCCCTTGCCGCTGACCGTGGTGTAGTTCTGCCTGCCGAGCACCGCGCGCTGGAGCGCGAACACGCCAAGCGCGAAGATCGTCAGCACCCAGGCCAGCGAGGCGGCGCGGCCCTGATCGTACTGGGCGCCGACGATGGCGAAGAAGATGTCGGTCGACAGCACCGAGAACTGGCCACCCACCACCACCGGATTGCCGAAGTCTGCGATGCTCTCGATGAAGCCGACCAGGAAGGCATTCGCGAGGCCGGGCTTGATCAGCGGCAGCGTGACCGTGAAGAAGGTGCGGCGTCGATCGGCGCGCAGCATCTGCGCCGCTTCCTCGAGGCTCGGCGAGACGCCCTGCACCACGCCGCGCATGATCATGAAGGCGATCGGCGTGAAGGCGAAGAGCTGCGCCACCAGCACGCCGGGCATGCCGTAGAACCAGCGCGTCGGCTCGATGCCGAAGGCGCTCTCGAGCAGTTGGTTGACCACGCCCGCACGGCCGAACAGCAGGATCAGACCGAGCCCGACCACGAAGGGCGGCGTGATGATCGGCAGCAGCGCCAGCACGCGCAGCGGGGCCTGCCAGCGGCGGCTGCCGCGCTCGGCCATCAACGCCATCAGGGTGCCGAGGAAGGTGGTGCCGGCGGCGGTCAGCAAGGCCAGCACCAGGGTGTTCCAGGCCACGCCGCAGCGCACGCCGCCGGCCAGGCAGCCCAGGCCCCAGACCCGCTCGGTGCCGATGCGCGCCGCGAAGGCCGAGAAGGACGCGCGGCCCTCCTCGTCGAGGAAGGCGCCGGCCAGCGCCTTGCTGACCGGGTAGGCGATGAACAGCGCCATCAGCACGCCGCAGCCGATCACCGCGCCGGAAACGAACAGGTCGCCCTTGAAGAAGCCGAGCCGCGCCAGCCCGAAGGCCGCGAGCAGAATCAGCGCCGATAGCGCGACGAAGCCGCCGGCGCCGATGCCGAACTGGCTGACCGGCAGCTCCCCGAGCTGCGCATTGAGAATCGGGAGGGTCCAGCCGCGGGCGCCGATCAGGAAGCCGCTGAGCGCCAGGCCGATGGCACCGACGGCGCCGCCCACGAGCAGCAGCCGGCCCTGGGCGCGGCCGGCCGGCAGCAGGCCGCCGAGGGCGCAGATCGCCAGGCCGATAACGCCGATCCAGAGCCAGCTGCGGCCCTGCAGCACCGCCTGCATGACCCCGTTGGCGCCCTCGGCGGCGCCGAAGACCTGCGGGATCGCCTCCCACCAGCTGGTGTCCTGGATCGCATACCAGGGCAGCAGCAGGTAGGCCAGCAACCCGGCCGCGATGCAGGTCCAGACCGGGGCGTTGGGGCGCTGTCGCATGCTCTCAGCGCGGCAGCGAGTTGACGTCCTTCTCCCAGCGCGCGATCAGGCGCTTGCGTTCGGCGCTGGCGCCGTACTTGGCGTAGTCGTAGTCGATCATCTTGATCTTCTTGAAGTCGGGCACGTTGGCGTCGACCGGCGTCGCCTTGTTCGACGGCAGCTGGAACTGCTTGGCCGCGGCGCCGAAGGTCTGGGCCTGCGGCGTCAGCGCCCACTCGTAGAACTTCTTGGCCTCGGCCAGGTTGCGCGCGCCCTTGACGATGCTCATCGAGCCGATCTCGGCGCCGGTGCCTTCGGACGGCGTCACGGTATCGACCGGGAAGCCCTGCATTCTTTCCTGCGGCGCATCGTGAACGAAGCTGATCGACACCGCGGTCTCGCCGCGCGCCACCGCCTTGATCGGGCCGGTGCCCGAGCGCGTGTACTGGCCGACGTTCTTGTGCAGGCCCTTGAGGTAGTCGAAGGCCTTGTCCTCGCCCATCAGCTGCACCAGGGTTGCGATCATCGTGTAGGCGGTGCCGCTCGAGGCCGGGTTCGCGACCTGGATGTCGCCCTTGTACTCGGGCTTCAGCAGGTCGGCCCAGCTGCGCGGCACGGCCAGCTTCTTCTTTTGCAGCAGTTCGGTGTTGTAGCCGAAACCCAGCGGGCCGGAATAGATGCCGACCGTCTTGTACCCCGACTGCTGGGCCTGCTGCTGCGCCCACGGATAGAGCTGCGACAGGCTGGGTGACTTGTACTCGAGCGTCAGGCCCGATTCGGCGGCCTGCAGGTGCGGGTCGCCGGTGCCGCCGAACCAGACATCGGTCTTGGGGTTGTCTCGCTCGGCGATCAGTTGCGCCAGCGCTTCGCCCGAGCCCTTCAACGACATGTTGAGCTTGACGCCGGTGGTGCGGGCGTAGACGGTGGCGATCATGTTGCACCATTCGGCCTGGACCGAACAGATGACGTTGACGGTCTGGGCCGAAGCGGCGCCCGAGGCGCCCAGCAGCGCTGCCAGCGCCGTCATCGCAATTGTTTTCTTCATCAGGACCCTGCTCCAGAGTAATAAGGCCCYCCCTGCTTCATTTCAGCTTAGCGTGGAGTGATCGCTCCAAGGATCGGTACAAGTACCATTCGCTGGCAAGCTTCATGCTCGGCATTTACAACTACACGGATGTATCCATGAGTTTCGACCTCGTCCTCTTCGGCGGCACCGGCGACCTCGCTTGGCGAAAGCTGATGCCGGCCCTGTTCCAGGCCTTCCGCCACGGCAGCCTGCCCGAAGGCGGGCGGATCATCGGCGTCGCCCGCGACGACCTGAGCGACGACGACTACCGCGAACTGATCCAGTCGCGCTTCGCCGCGGTCGAGGGCGCCAAGCGGCCGACGCCCGAGGAGTTCAAGAAGTTCGCCTCGATGCTGTACTTCCTGCGCATGGACCTCTCGAAGCCGGAGGACTATGCGAGGCTCGCCGACCTGCTCAAGACGCGCAATGCGGACAACGTCCTGATGTACCTGGCCACCGCGCCCGGCCTCTTCACCCAGGCGGTCGGGCAGATTGCGGCGGCCGGGCTCAACGGCCCGCAGACCCGGCTGGTGCTCGAGAAGCCGCTGGGCCATGACCTGGCCTCGAACCGGGCCATCAACCATGCGGTGCGCGAGGTCCTGTCCGAGCAGCAGATATTCCGCATCGACCACTACCTGGGCAAGCCCTCGGTGCAGAACCTGTTCGCGATGCGCTTCGGCAACGCGCTGTTCGAGCCGATCTGGCGCCGCGAGTACATCGCCAACATCCAGATCACGATCGCCGAGGACCTCGGGGTCGAGAAGCGCGGCGCCTTCTACGACCAGACCGGCGCCCTGCGCGACATGGTGCAGAACCACGCGCTGCAACTGGTCTGCGCGCTCGGCATGGAGCCGCCTATCAACGCCCACGCCGACGCCATCCGCGACGAGAAGCTCAAGGTGCTGCGGGCACTGAAGCCGTGGACCGCCGAGTCGATCGGCATGCATGCGATTCGCGGCCAGTACACGGCCGGCACGGCTTACGGCGAGCGGGTGCAGGGCTACCGCGGCGAACCCGGCGTCGACCCCGAGAGCCGCACCGAGACCTTCGTCGCGCTGCGCACCGAGATCGCCAACTGGCGCTGGGCCGGCGTGCCGCTGTACATCCGCACCGGCAAGCGGCTGGCCTCGCGCGATGCGCGCATCGAGGTCAACTTCCGGCAGACGCCGCACGCGATCTACCGGGCGCCGACCAATGCGTTCAACAAGCTGGTGATCAACCTGCAACCCAGGGACGGACTCGAACTGCACCTGCTAGCCCAGGCGCAGGACAAGCGCCAGCGCAACGGCAACCGCCACGCCGGCCCGCAGCTCGCACCGGTCCAGCTCGACCTCGACTTCGACAAGCGCTTCGGCACCGAGCGCGTCGGCGCCTACGAGCGGCTGCTGCTCGACGTCATCGACGGCCGCCTGAACCTGTTCGTGCGCAGCGACGAGCAGGAAGAGGCGTGGCGCTGGGTCGAGCCGCTGATCGACAGCTGGGCGTCGGACGGCGCCCCGCGACCGTACGCGGCCGGCACCTGGGGCCCGAGCGCATCGAGCGCCATGATTGCAAGAGACGGCTACGCCTGGGGCGAAGAGCAGTAGATCTGATCAGTTGAGGACAGAGCAAAAACTGCTGCGCAGTTTCTTGGTCTGTCCCGCAAGGTCTCAGTCTCTGCCCTCTTCCACGGCGTGGCAGGCCACCTGCACGCCGCGCAGCATCTGCAGCGGCRGCCGCTCGGTCTTGCAGCGCTCGTTGGCCAGCGGGCAGCGCGGATGGAAGGTGCAGCCGCTCGGCGGGTTCAACGGGTTCGGCACCTCGCCCTGCACCGGCGTGCGGCGGCGGCCGGTGTGCTTCATTTGCGGGATCGCATCGAGCAGCATCCGGGTGTAGGGATGCTGCGGCGTCGCGAAGAGCTGCTGCTTGTCCGCCACCTCGACCAGCCGTCCCAGGTACATCACGCCGACCTGGTCGGCCACGTGCCGCACCACGGCGAGGTTGTGCGAGATGAAGAGGTAGGTCAGGCCCTGCTCGCGCTGCAGGTCCTTCATGATGTTGAGCACCTGCGCCTGCACGCTGACGTCGAGCGCCGAGGTCGGCTCGTCGCAGACCAGGAACTCGGGCTGGGTCGCCAGCGCCCGCGCGATCGAGATCCGCTGCCGCTGGCCGCCGGAGAACTGGTGCGGGTACTTCACCATGTCGAGCGGGCTCAGGCCGACCGACTTCAGCAGTTCGCCGACTCGCGCCTTGAGCGCCGGACCCTCCTTCAGGATGCCGTGCTCGCGCAGCGGCTCGCCGATGATGTCCTCGACGATCCAGCGCGGGTTGAGGCTCGCGTAGGGATCCTGGAAGATCATCTGGATGCGCCGCCGCAGCACCCGTCCTGCCGCGGTCTTGAAGGCCGCATGCGCGTCCTGGCCGTCGAACTGCATGCCGCCGCGGGTCGGCTCGTAGAGGCCGACCAGCAGYCGGGCCACCGTGCTCTTGCCGCAGCCGGACTCGCCGACCAGCGCCAGCGTCTTGCCGCGCTCGATCGAGAAGCTCACGCCATCGACCGCCTTCAGCTGCACGCGCGGCTTGCGCTCGAGCACCCGGTTGAGCCAGGGCGGCGAGACGTCGAAGCTCTTCGCCAGGTCGTGTGCCTGCACCAAGGCCGTCATCAGGAAACCTCCGTGCTGCGCACTGCGGTGCGAGCGCCTTCGGGCGGCCGAGCGGCGCTCATACGACGCCCCCGTAGGCCGGCGACGCGGTGTGCGTCTCGTGCAGCCAGCAGGCGGCGCGGGTCGCGCCGGCATTGAACAAGTCCGGCCGTTCAACCAGGCAATGGTCGAACACGCGCGGGCAGCGCGGGTTGTAGGCGCAGCCGCGCGGAATCGCGTTGAGGCGCGGCATCGCGCCGTCGATCTGGTTCAGGCGTTCGCGGTCCATCGTCATGTCGGGGATGGCGGCCATCAGGCCCGAGGTGTAGGGATGGGCGGGCACATTGATCACCTCGTGCACCGGGCCGATCTCGACCACCCGGCCTGCGTACATCACGGCCACCCGGTCGCAGGTCTCGGCGATCACACCCATGTCGTGCGTGATCAGCATCACGGCGGCGCCCCGCTCCTTGCAGATGCCCTTGAGCAACTGGATGATCTGCGCCTGGATCGAGACGTCGAGCGCGGTGGTCGGCTCGTCGGCGACGATCAGTTTCGGCTCGGCCGCCAGCGCCAGCGCGATCACGACGCGCTGCCGCATGCCGCCCGAGAACTGGTGCGGGAAGTGGTCAATGCGCTGGGCCGCCGCCGGGATGCCGGTGTCCTGCAGCAGGCCGATGGCACGCCGCCGCGCCTCGTCCTCGCTCACCGGCAGGTGGGTGCGTATGGTCTCGATCAACTGCCTGCCGATGGTGTACAGCGGGTTCAGCGAGGTCAGCGGATCCTGGAAGATCGCGCCGATCTTGCGCCCGCGGATATGGCGCATCGCCTCGTGGCCGAGGTTGTCGATGCGCTGGCCTTCGAGCAAGATCTCGCCCGCGGCGACACGGCCGGGCGGCTCCAGCAGGCCGATGATGGCAGCGCCGGTGAGCGACTTGCCGGCGCCCGATTCGCCCACCACGCCGAGGATCTCGCCCGGCGCGATCTCGAAGGAGATGTCGTCGAGCGCGCGCAGGGTGCCGCGACGGTGCGGGAATTCGACGACCAGGTTCCGAACTTGCAGAAGACTCATCTCAGCCTCGGGTTGAGCGCATCGCGCAGCCAATCGCCGAGCAGGTTCACGCTGAGCGCGATCAGCACCAGCATCGCGCCCGGGAACACCGTGATCCACCATTCGCCCGAGAACAGGTAGTCGTTGCCGACGCGGATCAGGGTGCCCAGCGACGGCGAGGTCGGCGGCACGCCGACACCGAGGAAGGACAGCGTTGCCTCGGTGATGATCGCGGTCGCGACCTGGATGGTCGCCAGTACCATCACCGGCCCCATCACGTTCGGCAGCACGTGGCGCACCATGATCCGCCAGGGCGAGACGCCAGTGACGCGCGCCGCCTGCACGTACTCCTTGCTGCGCTCGACCAGGGTCGAGCCGCGCACGGTGCGTGCGTACTGCACCCAGCCGGTCAGCGAGATCGCGACGATCAGCACGCCGAAGGCGACCGAGGTCGGCGCGTCGGGAAACAGGGCCCGGCCGACGCCGGCCATCAGCAGCGCGATCAGGATCGGCGGGAACGAGAGCATGACATCGCAGACGCGCATCAGGAAGGCGTCGAGCCAGCCGCCCCAGAAGCCGGCGAGCAGTCCGAACAGCACGCCGACCAGGACCGACAGCACCACCGACACCACGCCGACGATGAGCGAGATCCGGGCACCGTAGATCACGGCCGAGAGAATGTCGCGGCCCTGATCGTCGGTGCCCAGCAGGTACTTGGTGGAACCCTCCGCGCTCCAGGCCGGCGGCAGGCGCGCGTCGCCGAGTTCGAGCACCGCGAGATCGAAGGGATTGTGCGGCGTCACCCAGCCGGCGAACACCGCACAGAAGAGGCACAGGAACGCGATCGCGGCCGCCATCATCGCGACCGGCGAGCTGCGAAAGCTATGACCGACATCGCTGTCGAGCCAGCGCGCTAGAGTTTTTTTCATCGGGGACTGAATAGAAGGCGCCGTAGGCCAGAGGAGATCAGGCCGGCGCCGGGCCACCCCAAGGCGGCCTGCGGCCCCCTCGGGGGGCAGCGAGTACGCGCAGTGACGGAGCGTGGGGGCTCATACTTTCAAGGCTTGATGCTCATCCATTTGAAGAACATGAAGTTGTCGGCGAGCTGGGTCAGCTCGACCTTCTTGCTGACGCCCCAGGCCAGCGACTGCTGGTGCAGCGGCAGGTGGCCGACATCGTCCGCATGGATCGTGAAGGCTTCCTTGATCAGCTCGTTGCGCTTGGTCTTGTCGGTCTCGGACTGGATCTTCTTCGTCAGTTCGTCGAGCTTGGGATTGCAGTAGGCGCCGAGGTTGAACTGCCCGGTGCCCTTGTCGTCCGGACAGGCGGTCAGCGACGACAGCGCATTGTGCGAGTCGTAGGTGGTCGGAGTCCAGCCCAGCAGATAGAAGCTGGTGTCGCGGCGCAGGATCTTCGGGAAGTAGGTGCCCTTGGTCTCGGTCGCGAGATTGATCTTGACGCCGATCTTCGCGAGGTTCGAGGCCACGCTCTGGCAGATCTGGCCGTCGTTCACGTAGCGGTCGTTCGGGCAGTTCATCGTGACCTCGAAGCCGTTCGGATAGCCGGCCTCGGTCAGCAGCTTCTTGGCGGCGTCGACGTCGAAGGGCATGCGCTTGTCCTGCTCGGCGGTCCAGCCGTTGATACCCGGGCCGACCAGCAGCGCCGTCGGACGCGAGGCGCCGCGCATCACGGTCTTCTGGATGCCGACGACGTCGATGGCCTGGTAGAAGGCCTGGCGCACGCGTTTGTCCTTGAACGGGTTCTTGCCCTTCACGCTCGAGTACAGCAGCTCTTCGCGCTTCTGGTCCATGCCCAGGAAGATGGTGCGCAGCTCGGGGCCGGTGATCACGCGCGCATCGGGGCTGGCCGTGATGCGCGCGATGTCCTGCACCGGCACCGGCTCCATGACGTCGACCTGGCCCGACACCAGAGCGGCTACCCGGGTCGAGGGATTGGCGATCGGCGTGAAGATGACCTCCTGCGCATTGCCTTCGATCTTGCCCCAGTAGGTGGGGTTGCGGGTGAACACGGTGCGGACGTCGGGCTGGCGCTCGCGCACGCGGAAGGGCCCGGTGCCGTTGGCCTTGAACGAAGCCGTGTTCTCGACGCCCTTGCGCTTGTCGACCGGCTTGGCGGCGCCGTTCTCCTCGCACCACTTCTTGCTCATCATCATGGTCAGCGAGATCACGTCGGGCAGGATCGGGAACGGACCGGCGGTCTCGATCTCGACCGCCAGGTCGCCGACCTTGCGCACTTCCTTGATGTCGCTCAGCGTCGCCTTCATGTCGGAGCCATCGCCCTTGGCGCGGGCAAAGCTGAATACCACGTCGTCGGCCGTGAACGGCGTGCCGTCGTGGAACTGGACGCCCTTGCGCAATTCGAAGCGCCAGACATTGGGCGAGGTCTGCTTCCAGCTGGTCGCCAGCAGCGGCGCCAGGCTCAGGTCCTTGTTGCGGCCGACCAGGGTCTCGTAGACGTTGGAGGTGACGCTGAGCTGCAGTGACTCATTGAGCGAGTGCGGGTCGAGCGACAAGGCGTCACCCTGGTTGGCGATGCGGATCGTCTGGGCACCGGCCATCAGGCTCGCGGTCGCCAGCACGGACAGGATCGCGGCCGCGACCACACTTTTCTTCAGACTCATGAGAAGCACTCCTCGGGTTGGAAAGACTCAGGTTGCCGTCGTGACGGCCCTGGTTTCTGATTTGCCGGCCTTGGCGGCCAGCGGCATGCCCTGCTCCACCAGGCCCGCGTGCAAGGCGGCGCCCAGGGGCAGGATCTCGTCGTTGAAATCGTATTTGCTGTTGTGCAGGAAGGCGCCGCCCCGGGCGTCCTGCCCGATACGCAGGTAGGCGCCGGCCTTCTTCTGCAGCATGAAGGAGAAATCCTCGGCCCCCATGCTCGGCTCCATGTTGCGCTCGACGTTGTGGGCGCCAACCAGGGACTCGGCCACGTCGCCGGCGAACAGGGCTTCGGGCGTGGTGTTGATGGTGGCCGGATAGATGCGCTCGAACTTCACCTGGGCCGTGGCGCCGAAGCCCGTAGCCACCGCCGCGCAGAGCTCCACGAGCCGCCGCTCGACCTGCTCCTGCACGCGGGAACTGAAGGTTCGCACGGTGCCGACCAGCGTCGCCTTTCCCGGCACCACGCTCATCGCGCCGAGGTCGCCCGCCTGCACGGCGCAGATGCTGACCACCGCCGCGTCGATCGGACGCACGTTGCGCGACACGATGCTCTGCACCGCGGTGATGATGTGGGCCGAGACCACCACCGGATCGACCGTCAGGTAGGCATGGGCGCCATGGCCGCCCTTGCCCTCGACCTCAATCGTGATGCGGTCCGCCGCCGCCATCATCGCGCCGCGGTTGATGCCGACGGTGCCGGCCGGCATGCCGGGCCAGTTGTGCATCGCGTAGACCGAATCGACCGGGAAGCGGTCGAACAGGCCGTCCTCGATCATCACGCGGGCACCGGCGAAGCCTTCCTCGCCGGGCTGGAAGATCAGCACCGCGGTACCGTCGAAGGTGCGCGTCTCCGCCAGGTAGCGCGCCGCGCCGACCAGCATCGCGGTGTGGCCGTCGTGGCCGCAGCCATGCATCAGGCCGGGCTTGGCCGAGCGCCATTCGAAGTCGTTGTCCTCGCACATCGGCAGCGCATCCATGTCGGCCCGCAGGCCGATCATGCGGCCGCTGGCGGTCGAGCTGCCGTGGATCACGCCGACCACCCCGGTCCTGCCGATATCGGTGTGGATCTCGTCCACGCCGCAGGCCTTCAAGGCCTCGCGGACGCGGCCCGCAGTGTAGACCTCCTCGAAGCCGAGTTCGGGGTGCGCATGCAGATCGCGCCGGAACGCGGTCAGCTCAGGATAGAAGCGCGCGATGTGCGCGAAGGGCCTGCCAGCCGCCTGCAGTCGTGATTCGGTCATCTTCAATGGGCTCCACTACCGATCCTCAACCTCGGATCGACCACGAAGTAGAGCAGATCGACCACGAGATTGATGACGACGAAGATCAGGGCGATCAGGCACAGGTAGGCGGCCATCACGGGGATGTCGGCGAAGGTCACTGCCTGGATGAACAGCAGTCCCATGCCGGGCCACTGGAAGACCGACTCGGTGATGATCGAGAACGCGATCAGGCCGCCCAGCTGCAGGCCGGTGATGGTCATCACCGGCACCAGCGTGTTCTTGAGCGCATGGCCGAAGTGGATCGCGCGATCGGACAGGCCGCGCGCCCGTGCGAACTTGATGTAGTCGGCGCGAAGCACCTCGAGCATTTCGGCACGCACCAGCCGCATGATCAAGGTCAGCTGGAAGATCGCCAGCGTGATCGCCGGCAGCACGATGTGCATCCAGCCGTCGGACCTCAGCAGGCCGGTGCTCCACCAGCCCAGTTGCACCGTCTCGCCGCGGCCGAAGCTCGGGAACCAGCCCAGGTGCACCGCGAACACCAGGATCAGCAGGATGCCAATCAGGAAGGTCGGCAGGGAGACGCCGAGCAAGGAAAGCGTCATGAACACCTGGCTCATAAAGGTGCCGCGCTTGAGCGCGGTGTAGACGCCCATCGGGATGCCGATGACGATGGCCAGCACGGCCGCGACCATCGACAGTTCGAGCGTGGCCGGGAAGCGCTCGCCGATCAGGCGCGAGACCTTGGCGCCCTGCCGCAGGCTGAGGCCGAACTCGCCTTGCGCGGCATTGAGCAGGAAGTGCCAGAACTGCACGAAGAAGGGCTTGTCGAGCCCCAAGGCGGCGCGAAGCTCGCGGATCTGCTCGGGCTTGGCGTCCTGGCCCAACAGAAAGACGACCGGGTCGCCCACGTACTGGAAGAGGAGAAAGGCGAAGAAGGCGACCGCGACCATGACGATCACGGCCTGGATCAGGCGGCGCAGTACGAAAGCAATCATTCAGAAACAAAGGTGTCCAATGATGCTAGCAGAGCAATCTGCGTGCCCAAGCGGGGGTTCCCCGGGGGTGTGCGGCATATTCATTTCAGTTTTCCATCGCGCTATCGCGCCACCCGCGACGCATGAAACTTTGCTGTAATGGATGCGCGGCGTCCGGCAAAGAGGTCGGTTTGTACTTGGTGCC
>NZ_JBFUIU010000241.1:0-11777 GCF_056401695.1 Variovorax sp. P4_D9 | reverse complement strand
GTTGAGCGGCACGAAATGCTGGCGGCGCCGTTCGCTGTGTTCATGCAGGCAGCGGGCGATGAGTTCCTTGCCGGTACCAGTCTCGCCATAGATCAACACGTCGGCCGAGGTTTCCGCCAAGGTCATCACGGTGCGGCGCACCTGCTGCATCTGCGCCGAGCGGCCGATCAGCACCGCCTGGATGCCGTGCCAGTTCTCCAGCGCGTCGCGCAGCGCGCGCACTTGCAACGAGAGCTGGCGGCGCTCGATGGCGTGGCGCACGATGGCCACCAGCCGTTCGGAGCTGAAAGGCTTCTCGATGAAGTCGTAGGCGCCCTCGCGCATGGCCTGGACCGCCATCGCGATGTGCCCGTGGCCAGTGACCAGGATGACGGGAAGCTCGGCGTCGGCACTGTGGAGTTCGAGCAGCCATTCGGTGCCGCTCAGGCCCGGCAGGCGCACGTCGCAGACCACGATGGCCGGCACGCCGAAACTGATCTGCGCGCGTGCGCGTTCGGCGCTCGCGAAGGATTCGACCTCGAAACCGGCCAGGGTCAGCACCTGGGTCGTGCTGGTTCGGACGTCTTCATCGTCCTCGACCAGCAGCACCCGGATGGCAGAGGCTTGGCTCACTTGTTGATCACTCCCGAGGGGCTAAGGATGGTGTGGATGGCGGCCGGCAGGTCGACGACGAAGCAGGCGCCGCCGTCCGGCAGGTTGGCGGCACGCAGGGTGCCGTCCATGGCGCGCACCAATTGTGCCGAGATCGCAAGGCCCAGGCCCAGCCCGGTGCCCGCCGGCTTGCTGGTGACGAAGGGCTCGAACAGGCGCGGCAGGATGTCGGGCGGAATGCCCGGCCCGGTGTCGCTCACGCGCAGGATCACGCGCCCCTCCTGCGGTCTCGCCTCGACCCGCAGCCTGCGCCGCGGCGACGCCTGCATGGCGTCGATGGCGTTGCGCATCAGGTTGACGAGCACGCTGGCCAACGCGGCCTCATCGGCCATGACGCTCAGGGTCACGGGCTTGACGTCGACCTCGATGGCAATGCCGCTCTTCTTCGAGGCTTCGGCAACGATGACCTGCGCGTCGGCCACGGCCTGCGCCATCGGCACCGGCGCCAGCGGCAGCTCGCTCTTGTGCGCGAAAGTCTTGAGCTGCGAGGTCAGGCGCGCCAGGCGATCGACCATGCCGCGAATGCGTTGCAGGTTGCCGCGCACCTCGTCGAAGCGGCTCTTGTCGAGCAGGATGCCGGCGCTCTCCGAGAGCGTGCGCATCGCCGTGAGCGGTTGGTTCAGCTCGTGCACCAACCCCGCCGACATCTGGCCCAGCGCCGCCATCTTGCCGGCATGCACCAGCTCGCCCTGAGCAGCGCGCAGCTGGGCGGTGCGCGCGACCACGGTCGATTCGAGGGTGTCGTGCGCCGCCTGCAGCGCAGCCTGGTTGGCCAGCTTCTGCCGCACGGCGCGGCGGCGCTGCCACAGCGTGACGGCGATCAACAGCAGCACCGCCATCGCCAGACTCACGGTGATGGCCGCGTAACGTGCGCCCACGCGCACCGGTGCCAGATCGTCGAGCACCACCAACTGCCAAGGCGCGCCGCGCAGCGCGCGCGTCGAAGCGAGCTGATCCACGCCGTCGAGGGCGATGACCTGAACGTCGCGCGCCAGCGTCTCCTTCTGCGTCCACTGCAGCGGCTTCAGGCTGGCCTCGCCGTAGGGGCGCGAGCGCTGCACCTCGGCGCGCTGCGAAGTGTCGAGCGGCCACAGCGGCCGGAACTTCAGGTCCTCGCGGGTGGCGAGGATCACCACCCCGCGCTGGTCGATCAGCGCCACGTTGCCCGGCAGCATGCGCCAGGCGCGCTCGGATTCCTCGAGATTGACCTTGACGGCCACCACGCCGCGCGCCGACTGGTCGCGGCGCAGGGCGTACGAGAGGTAGTAGCCGGGCTTGCGACTGGTGATGCCAACGCCGTAGAAGCGGCCCCTGCCCTGCTCCAGCGCATCGATCACGTAGGGACGGAACGACAGGTCCTGGCCGACGGTGGTGCCGGGCCGGTCCCAGTCGGAGGCCGCCAGCGAGGTGCCGGCGGCATCGAGCACATAGAGCATCTCCGCGCCCGCGGTGGCGTTGACGCCGTCCAGGTAGCGGTTGACCGCATTGCGCAGCGCGGCATCGGAGGGCGTGCCGAGCAGCGCCGGGACGATTGGCGTCATCTCGAGCAGCGCGGGCAGATACTCGAAACGGGCCAGGTCGGCGTCGAGCCCGGTCGCCAGCATGTCGAGCCGGTGCTCTGCCGCCTCGCGCAGTCGCGCCAGGCCGTTCTGCATGGCGAGCTGATGGCCGGCGAAGGCGGCCAGGGCCACCAACGCCAGCGCGCCGCACCAGCGCGGCAAACCGCGCCACCATCTTTGGGTGTCAGAAGGCCAATCGAAGCGCCGGGCCGGCTCCCGTGAAATCATGAAGCGGTTATTGCACAAGGGCGCGCGGGCCGCATCAGTGACTGCCCGGTGGCGCGCGTCACGGCTCGTTTCAACCCGGCCCAGCGTCCGCTCAGGCATGGCGCAGTTCTCCGGTCTTGCCGCGGAACACCCGGTAGGAGAACACGGTGTAGCGGGGGAGATCGACCCCGGATGCCTCATTGCATGTGCTGGCCGCCGTTGATGGCGATGTTGGCGCCGGTCACGAACGCCGCCTCTTCCGAGGCGAGGTAGATGATCAGGCCCGCCACTTCCTCGGGCTTGCCGAGACGGCCTACGGGAATGTGCGGCAGGATCTTGCTGTCGAGCACGTCCTTCGGGATGGCCGTGACCATCTTCGTGCCGATATAGCCTGGCGAGATGGTGTTCACAGTGACGCCCTTCTTCGCCACCTCGAGCGCCAGCGCCTTGGTGAAGCCGTGCACACCGGCCTTGGCGGCCGAATAGTTGGTCTGGCCGAAAGCGCCTTTCGAGCCGTTCACCGACGACACGTTGATGATGCGGCCCCAACCGCGGTCCACCATGCCGTCGACCACCTGCTTGCTCATGTTGAACAGGCTGTCGAGGTTGGTGCGCAGGACCGCGTCCCAGTTGACGCGGTCCATCTTCTTGAAGGTCATGTCGCGCGTGATGCCGGCGTTGTTGACCAGCACGTCGACCGGGCCCAGCCGCTCCTGCACTTCGGAGGCGGCGCGCACGCACGAATCGAAGTCCGCCACGTCGCAAGGCACTGCCAGAATGTCATAGCCGCGCTGCGCCATCTGCGCCACCCACTCGGCGTGCGACTTGTTGCCCGGCGAATAGGTCACCGCCAGCCTGTAGCCCGCATCGACCATCTTGGTGGAGATCGTCTCGCCCAGGCCGCCCATGCCGCCGGTGACCAGGACCACGTGTTGCTGCTTCTCGCTCATCTGCTTTCTCCTCGGTGGGTCGTGTGAAAAAGAAAATCGGTCAGGCGCGCTCGACGGCCAGCGCCACGCCCATGCCGCCGCCGATGCACAGCGAAGCCAGGCCCTTGTCGGCGCCGCGGCGGCGCATCTCGTGCAGCAGCGTCACCAGCACGCGGCAGCCCGAGGCGCCGATCGGGTGGCCGATGGCGATGGCGCCGCCGTTGACGTTGATGCGGCTGGTGTCCCAGTCCATCTCGCGGTTGACCGCGCAGGCCTGCGCCGCAAAGGCTTCGTTGATTTCCATCAGGTCGAGGTCCTGCGCCTTCCAGCCGGCTTTCTTGAGCGCCAGCTGCGAAGCGGGCACCGGACCCATGCCCATCAGCGACGGGTCCAGTCCCGCGCTCGCGTAGGCGCGGATCACCGCCAGCGGCTGCAGGCCGAGCGCGGCGGCGCGCGAGGCCGACATCACCAGCACCGCGGCCGCGCCGTCGTTCAGGCCTGAGGCATTCCCGGCCGTCACCGAGCCGGACTTGTCGAAGGCCGGACGCAGCCCGGCGAGCGCATCGGCATGGGTCTTGCGGTTCACGAACTCGTCCACCGCGAAGACGATCGGGTCGACCTTCTTCTGCGCAATGCTGAAAGGCAGGATCTCGTCGTCGAAGCGCCCCGCATCCTGCGCGGCCGCGGCCTTCTGCTGCGAGGCCAGCGCCAGCGCGTCCTGCATCTCGCGCGTGATGCCGTACTTCTTCGCCACGTTCTCGGCCGTGGTGCCCATGTGGTACTGGTTGTAGACGTCCCACAGGCCGTCCACGATCATGGTGTCGACCAGCTTCCAGTCGCCCATACGCTGGCCGTTGCGCGAATTGGGCAGCACGTGCGGTGCGGCGCTCATGTTCTCTTGGCCGCCGGCCACCACGATCTCGGCGTCGCCGCACTTCACGGCCTGCGCCGCCAGCATCACGGCCTTCAGGCCCGAGCCGCAGACCTTGTTGATGGTGAGGCCCGGCACGCCGATCGGCAGGCCGGCCTTGATCACTGTCTGGCGCGCGGGGTTCTGGCCGGAGCCGGCCGCGAGCACCTGCCCCATGATCACCTCGGACACCGCATCGCCCGGCACGCCGGCCTTGGCGAGCAGGCCCTTCACCACGTGCGCGCCCAGCTCGGGCGCGGCCGTGCCGGCGAGCGAGCCGCCGAACTTGCCGACCGCCGTGCGTTGGGCGGCCACGATCACGATATCGTCTGACATGAGAGTCTCCTTGAGGGTTGATGCGAAGGGAATGACGACGGCCTGGCTTCAGGCAGCGTCGAAATCGGGTGAGGGACCGGTCATGGCCATGGCAGCTCAATGCAGCTTGACGTGGGGTTCGGTGCGCCGCGTGATGAGACGGGCGAGCGTGTCGAGCGAGACCTTGACGGCGCCGTGCAGCGCCAGTTCGTGCATCTTGTAGAGCGAGACGTACATGACCCGCGCGAACAGGCCTTCGATCATCAGACTGCCGCCGATCAGGCCGCCCATCATGTTGCCMACGGTGCTGAATTCTCCCAGTGAAACCAGCGAGCCGAAGTCGCGGTAGCGGTAGGGCTTGAGCGCCTTACCCGACATGCGCCGGCGGATCTGCGCCGCGACATGCGAGGCCTGCTGGTGCGCTGCCTGCGCGCGCGGCGGCACCAGGCCGCCCTTGCCGTCGTTGGCCTCGGGCCAGTCGCAGGCCGCACAGTCGCCGATGGCGAAGATGTCGGCATCGCGCGTGGTCTGCAGGGTCGGCAGCACCGCGAGCTGGTTGCCGCGGTTGGTTTCGAGGCCCGCGATGTTCTTCATGAAATCCGCCGCCTTCACGCCTGCGGCCCACACCACCAGCTCGGCCGGCAGCGTGCGGCCGTCGGCCAGGCGCACGCCCTCGGGCAGCACCTCGGCCACCTTGGCCGAGGTGTGCACGTCCACGCCCAGCTTGCGCAGCAGCGCCTCGGTGGCGGACGACAAGCGCGGCGGCAGCGCGGGCAGGACGCGGTCGGCGGCCTCGATCACGCTGACCTGGATGTCCTTCTCGGCGTCCACTCGGTCGAGCCCGTAGGCCACGACCTCGCGCGTGGTGCGATGCAGCTCGGCCGCCAGCTCCACGCCCGTGGCGCCCGCACCGATGATCGCCACGTGCAGCTGCTCGGGCCGCAGCGGCGTGGTTTGCGCATGCGCGCGGATGCAGGCGTTGACCATGCGCTGATGGAAGCGCTGGGCGTCCGCCTTCGACTCGAGCCGCAACGCATGCTCGCGCACGCCGGGCGTGCCGAAGTCGTTGCTGAGGCTGCCGATGGCGACCACCAGCGTGTCGTAGCCGAAGGCGCGCGCCGGCGTGACCAGCCGGCCCTCGTCGTCCAGGTAGGGCGCGACATGCACCTCGCGCTGCTCGCGGTCGATGCCGGTCAGCTCGCCGAGCCGGAAGCGGAAGCCGTGCCAGTGCGCCTGCGCGAGGTAATCGACCTCGTGCGCGCTCATGTCCATGCTGCCCGAGGCGATCTCGTGCAGCTTGGGCTTCCACACGTGGGTGCGGTGCTTGTCGATCAGCGTGATCTCCGCGCGCCCCCGCAAGCCTCGAGAATCGCCGAGACGCGTGGCCAGCTCCAGTCCGCCGGCGCCGCCGCCCACGATGACGACGCGGTGCCTCTGCGCGGGGTTGTTCATGTCTGGCTGCTCCGTAGCGGCACGTGATCGCTTCAGCGCGGATGGGCCACGGGCATGCGGGTGTCGACCTGGTCCAGCACGGCCTCGGGCGCATCGGCATCGGCCGGCGTCTCGTTGTCGAGGATGCGCTTCATGCGCACGGTGTCCAGGTCGTTGGTCCACTTGGCGACCACGACCGTGGCGACGCCGTTGCCGATCAGGTTGGTCAGCGCGCGGGCTTCCGACATGAAACGGTCGATGCCCAGGATCAGCGCCAGGCCTGCGACCGGCACGTGCCCCACCGCCGACAGGGTGGCTGCCAGCACGATGAAGCCGCTGCCGGTCACGCCGGCCGCGCCCTTGGACGTCAGCAGCAAGACCAGCAGCAGGGTAACCTGCTGCATCAAGGTCATGTCGGTGTTGGTGGCCTGCGCAATGAACACCGCCGCCATCGTCAGGTAGATCGAGGTGCCGTCGAGGTTGAACGAGTAGCCCGTCGGGATGACCAGGCCGACCACCGACTTCTTGGCGCCCAGGTTCTCGAGCTTGGCCATCATGCGCGGCAGGACCGATTCGGAGGATGAGGTGCCCAGCACGATCAGCAGCTCTTCCTTGATGTACTTGATGAACTTCCAGATGCTGAAGCCGTGGAAACGGGCAATGAGTCCCAGCACCACGAAGATGAAGAGCAGGCACGTGGCGTAAAACGTCGCCATGAGCTGGCCAAGCTGCAGCAGCGAGCCGACGCCGTACTTGCCGATCGTGAAGGCCATCGCGCCGAAGGCACCGAGGGGCGCCAGCTTCATGATGTAGCCGACGATCACGAACAGCACGTGCGAGAACTTCTCGATGAAGTCGAACACGAGCGTGCCACGACCGCCGAACTTGTGCAGCGCGAAGCCGAACATCACGGCGATCAGAAGCACCTGCAGGATCTCGCCTTTGGCGAACGCATCGACCACCGTGTTCGGGATCACGTGCAGCAGGAAGTCGACCGTGCCTTGCATCTGCCCAGGCGCGGTGTAAGCGGCGATCGACTTGGTGTCGAGCTGGCTCACGTCGACGTTCATGCCGGCGCCGGGCCGCACGATGTTGATGATCACCAGGCCGACCACCAGCGCGATGCTGCTGACGATCTCGAAATACAGCAGCGCCAGGCCGCCGGTCTTGCCGACCTTCTTCATGTCCTCCATGCCGGCGATGCCGACCACGACCGTGCAAAAGATGATCGGCGCGATGATCATCTTGATGAGCTTGATGAAGCCGTCGCCCAGCGGCTTCATCGCCGCACCGGTGTCGGGATAGAAGTGGCCCAGCAGCACTCCGATCACGATGGCCGTGATGACCTGGAAGTAGAGCGACTTGTACAAAGGTTTGGATACGGGTTGGTGGTCCACGGATGTCTCCTTGAAAATTTCAGACACAGGCGGCATGGGCCTGCTGCGCAAGGCTTTCGAATGGCGCCGGGCCGCGGTGCGAGTTGGCATCGACCACCGCCAGCGCCGTCATGTTGACGATGCGGCGCACGGTGGACGACGGTGTGAGGATGTGCGCCGATCGTGCCGCGCCCAGCAAGATTCCGCCCACCGTGATGCCGCTGCCAGCCGCCATGCGCAGCAGGTTGTAGGAGATGTTGGCGGCGTCGACGTTGGGCATGATGAGCAGGTTGGCTTCGGTGTTCAGCGCCGAGTCCGGAAACTCGTGGTCGAGGATCGACTTGGACAGCGCCGCGTCGCCGCGCATCTCGCCCTCCACCGCGAGCTGCGGATCGCTCGCCTTGATGAGCGCGAGCGCCTCGCGCATCTTCACGGCCGAGGCCGCGTCCGAGCCGCCGAAGTTCGAATGCGACAGCAGCGCCACACTGGGCGTCACGCCGAAGCGGCGCACCTCTTCGGCAGCCAGCAGCGTGATCTCGGCGATCTGCGCCGCATCCGGGTCGCGGTTAACGTGGGTGTCGCAGATGAAGAGCTGGCGTCCCGGCAGCATCAGCATCTGCATCGCGGCCATGGTTCGCGTGCCTGGGCGCAAGCCGATCACGTCGCGCACATGGTGCAGGTGGTCGCCGTAGCCGCCCAGCGTGCCGCACAGCATGGCGTCGGCCCGGCCCTGGCGCACCAGCATCGCCGCGAGCAGCGTGCCTCGGCTGCGCATCTCGGTCTGCGCCACCAGGCGCGAGACGCCGTCGCGGCGCTTGAGCTGGTAGTAGGACTCGGCCGCGTCGCCGTGCACGGCGGGATCGAGCAGGTCGACGGTTTCGCAGTCGGTGCCCAGCGAAAGGCGCAGGCCGTACTGCGCGATACGCTCGGCGATCACCTCGGGGCGGCCCAGCAGCAGCGGGCGCGCCAGGCCTTCGTCCACCACCACCTGCGCGGCGCGCAGCACCCGCTCGTCCTCGCCCTCGGCGTAGACCACGCGCTTGGGCGACTGCTTGGCGGCTGCGAACAGCGGCTGCATGCTGCTGCCCGACTGGTAGACGAACTGCGACAGGCGCTGGCGGTAGGCCTTCATGTCGGCGATCGGCCGGGTCGCCACGCCGCTGTCGACCGCGGCCTGCGCCACTGCGGGCGCGACCGCCTCGATCAGGCGCGGGTCGAAGGGCTTGGGGATCAGGTAGTCGCGGCCGAAGCGCAGGCCGACCGCGCCGTAGGCCTGCGCCACCACTTCGGGAATCTCGGCATGCGCGAGCTCGGCAATGGCGCGCACGGCGGCGAGCTTCATCGCTTCGTTGATGGTGGTGGCGCCGACATCGAGCGCACCGCGGAAGATGAAAGGGAAACACAGCACGTTGTTGACCTGGTTCGGGTAGTCCGACCGGCCGGTACCGAGAATGGCGTCGGGGCGCACGGCCAGCGCATCCTCCGGCAGGATCTCCGGCGTCGGGTTGGCCATCGCGAGGATGATCGGATCGCGCCCCATCGCCTTCACCATCTCGGGCTTGAGCACGCCACCGGCCGACAAGCCGAGGAAGATGTCGGCGCCACCGATCACGTCGGCCAGCTTGCGCGCCGAGGTGTCTTGCGCATAGCGGGCCTTGTTCGGGTCCATCTGCTCCTTGCGGCCGGTATAGACCACACCCGCGCTGTCCGACACATAGATGTTGTGCATCGGCAGGCCCAGGCTCACGATCAGGTCGAGGCAGGCCAGTGCCGCCGCGCCGGCGCCCGAGGCCACCAGCTTCACCTCGCGGATGTCCTTGTCGACATGGCGCAGTGCATTGAGGATGGCGGCGGCCGCGACAATGGCGGTGCCGTGCTGGTCGTCATGGAAGACCGGGATCTTCATGCGCTCGCGCAGCTTCTTCTCGATGTAGAAGCACTCGGGCGCCTTGATGTCCTCGAGGTTGATGCCGCCGAAGGTGGGCTCCATGCGCGCGATGGTGTCGATCAGCGCATCGGGGTCGGTTTCGTCGAGCTCGATGTCGAACACGTCGATGCCGGCGAATTTTTTGAAAAGGCAGCCCTTGCCTTCCATCACCGGCTTGCCGGCCAGCGGGCCAATGTTGCCGAGTCCGAGCACCGCCGTGCCGTTGGTGATGACCGCCACGAGGTTGGCGCGCGAGGTGAGATTCATGGCCTCGGCCGGGTCGCGCACGATCTCCATGCAGGCGTCGGCCACGCCGGGCGAGTAGGCCAGCGCGAGATCGCGCTGCGTGGCCATCGGCTTGGTCGGGCTCACCGAGATCTTGCCGGGCGTGGGAAAGCGGTGGTAGTCGAGGGCAGCTTCGCGCAGCTTGTCGGACATGGTGTCTCCGTGGGGGATATCAATGAGGGACGGCCGCGCAGGCATCGGCCAGCCAGTCGCGCAGGCCGAACAACAGCGCTGCGGGCTGGTCGGCATGCACCCAGTGGCCTGCATCGGCGATGCGCTCGGTCGCCGCACGCGGAAACAGCGCGCGAATGCCGGCGAGCGCAGAAGACGGCACGTAGTCGGACTCCGCGCCGTGGATGAAGAGCGCTGGGCCGTGGTAGCGCGCGTTGCGCAGCGCTTCGGGAAAGCCGCAGAGCTCGCGCATGCACAGCCCGGTGGCCAGCAGGTTGACGCGCCAGTCGAAGCGGTCGTTCTGCCGGCGAAGGTTCTGCAACAGCATGTCGACCGGAACCGCGGCGCCGAGACTGTCGCCCAGCGCCTGGCGGATCTCGCGGCGGCGGGCCGCGCCGGCCGCGTCAAGGCTGCGCATGGTGGACACGTACGACGCGAACTGGCCGGCGTAGCTCTCGGGGGCGATATCGATCACGGCAATGCCGCCAATGGCGTCCGGATGCGACAGCGCCAGCGCCATCGCCGTCTTGCCACCCATGCTGTGGCCGATCACGCAGGGCCGGTGCAGCTGCTCGCGCTCGATCAGCGCCAGCACGTCGTCCGCCATCTCGGCGTACGACATGGACCCGGCCCACGGCGAGGCGCCGTGGTTTCGGGCGTCGGGCAGATAGACGCGGCGGTCCGCGGCCAGCGCCTGCGCGACCTGCGTCCAGTTGCGTCCGGCGCCGAACAGGCCGTGCAGGATCACCACCGGAGGCCCCGAGCCCAGCGCCTCGAAAGCAAGTGTGAGCGGCATCGCGGGCGGCCTACTTCTTCTTCACCGGGGGCAGGTCGGTGCAATGCCCTTCGAAGACTTCGGCCGCCATGCCGATGGATTCACCGAGTGTCGGATGCGGGTGGATGGTCTTGCCGATGTCGCCGGGCTCGCAGCCCATCTCGATCGCCAGGCACAGCTCGCTGATCAGGTCGCCCGCATGCGTGCCGACGATGCCGCCGCCGACGATGCGTTGCGTGACCTCGTCGAACAGGAGCTTGGTGAAGCCCTCGTCGCGCCCGTTGGCAATGGCACGGCCCGATGCAGCCCAGGGGAAAACGGCCTTGCCGACCTTCAGGCCCTCGGCCTTGCACTGCTCCTCGGTCTTGCCGGCCCAGGCCACCTCGGGGTCGGTGTAGGCCACCGAGGGAATCTGCCGCGCATCAAAGAATGCCGCTTCGCCGTGCGCCGCCTCGGCCGCCACGTGGGCTTCGTGCACCGCCTTGTGCGCGAGCATGGGCTGGCCAACGACGTCACCGATGGCGAAGATGTGCGGCATGTTGGTGCGCATCTGTTTGTCGACGTCGATGAAGCCGCGCTCGGTGACGGCCACGCCGGCCTTGTCGGCGCCGATGCTGTTGCCGTTGGGACTGCGGCCCACGGCCACCAGCACGAGGTCGTAGACCTGGGCCTCCTTCGGCGCCTTCTCGCCTTCGAAGCTCACCTCGATGCCGCCCTTGGTCGCCTTGGCGCCGACGGTCTTGGTCTTGAGCATGACCTTGTCGAAGCGCGGCGCGTTGAACTTCTCCCACACCTTGACCAGGTCGCTGTCGGCGCCCTGCATCAGGCCGTCGAGCATCTCGACCACGTCGACGCGCGTGCCCAGCGTCGAGTACACCGTGGCCATCTCGAGCCCGATGATGCCGCCGCCAACCACCAGCATGCGCTCCGGAATGGTCTTGAGAAGCAGCGCGCCGGTGGAGTCGACGACGCGTTCGTCCTCGGGCATGAAAGGCAGTTTCACGGCCTGAGAGCCCGCGGCGATGATGGCCTTGGCGAATTTCACCACCTTCTTTGCGCCGCCCTCGCCCACCACCTCGACATGGTGCGGGTCGAGAAAGCTGCCGACGCCGGTGACGACCTCGACCTTGCGCGCCTTGGCCATGCCGGCCAGGCCGCCGGTGAGCCTCTTGACGACGCCGTCCTTGAAGCCACGCAGCGCGTCGATGTCGAACTCGGGCGCGGTGTACTTGATGCCATGC
>NZ_JBFUIU010000240.1:0-11806 GCF_056401695.1 Variovorax sp. P4_D9 | reverse complement strand
GAGAGAGAGAGAGAGAGAGAGAGAGAGAGAGAGAGAGAGAGAGAGAGAGAGAGAGAGCAGACGCTTGCTTGGTCGACGCAGCTCGGCCAAGGTGACAGAACAGCATCGCAACCCGTTAGGAACCTAGCAAGAATAACTTGAACACTTAGGTCATTGGACGAGCCCTCGGTCGAAGGCGGTAATTCCATTCGCCATGGAACTCATCGCGCTCGATCGTCACAGCCGCGAGTTCTTCGTCGGTGACCTTGATCCCAGAGTCGTAGACGTTCTCGTCGAGTTCGGCACGTACCCGCAGCCCTTGCTCGGTGGTGACGCTGCCGATGAGTTGGACGACGATCTGACGCGTCAGCAGCGGCCGGCCGCGCCAGTTGTTGGTGATGTGGCAGAACATCCGGTGCTCGATCTTGTTCCACTTGCTCGTGCCCGGCGGGAAGTGGCACACCTGCACGGTCAGTCCGACTTCGTCGGCCAGGCGCTGCAGCTGCAGGCGCCAAAGCCTCACCCGGTAGCCGTTGCTGCCGCCGCAGTCGGCGGTGATCAATAGACGCTTGGCCTTGGGATACAGCGGCCGCCCCATCTCGAACCACCAGCGCCTGATGCTCTGGACAGCGAACTCGGCCGTATCGTGATCGATGCCCACGCTGACCCAGCCTTCATTGGCGGTGAGGTCGTACACCCCGTAGGGGTTGACCTTGCCAAGTTCGGCGTCAATGAAGTCGTGCACGCGCACCTGTTCGGGATCGCCGGCGGGTCGCCATTCGCGACCGGCGTTCTTGAAGTCACCAATGAGTTCCTTCTTTTTGGTGTCCACCGAGATCACCGGTTGGCGCTGCCTCTGGTACTGCGCCACCACTTTGGCGATCTGATGAAACTGCGCATCGCGGTCCGGATGGTGCGAGCCCTCGCGGGTCTTGCGTACCGACTGCAGGCTGTAGTTCAGCCGCGCGAGCAGGTCACACACCGTACGCTGGCTGACGGCATGCCCCATCAGGTTGAGTTCCTGGGCCAGCCGCGTAGTGCTCTTGCAGGTCCAGCGCAGTGGCGACATCGGATCGCCGCGGCTGGTTGGCTCCACGAGCGCATCGAGCGACTCCAACAGCCCCGGGTTCAGATCGATCAGCTGCTTGCGTCCGCCCCCAACTGCGCGAACGCGGCGTACCGCTTCGCTCGCTGTTGCAGACGCCGCGCCTCGCTGCCTCGAGGCCATGCTCGCCGCTTCGAGCTCGGCCAGCCCGGCGTAGATGGTCGTTCGCGAGACGCCCGCAGCTTTCGCCACGAGACTCACACCGCCGCGGCCCAGACTGCGCGCCTCGGTGGCCACCCAAAGCCGCAACGTGGCTTCATCCAACCGTCCCGACAGCGCTTGGTACTTCGCTTCGATTGCCTCCAATGCATCCATCGGCGCATCATAGGCATTCGCACAAAGTGTTCAAGTTATTATTGCTAGGTTCCTTAACCCCAGCTGGAAAAACCCTTGGGCGCGTATTCTGCCTTCGTGCGCCTGACCAACCGCAATCAGCCAAGTAGCATTTCGAGTCCGCCTTCAGGCTCGTAGCGGTCGTTGCGCCAGCACAGCCGCGTCGGCCCGGGCAGCACGCTCTCGGCTACGGAATGCCGGGGGTCGCCCGGGTAGCACACCACCTGCTCGCCGCCCTCCTGGAACACCTCAGGCTGGATGCGCAGCGGCGTGCAGCGGCGTGCATGGTCGAGCACGTTTGCGACGTCGCGAAAGCGCGCGAGCTGGGCGAGGCTCATGATCTGCGGCGCCGCCAGCTGGATGCGGCCCTCCCAATACTCGCGCAAGGCCGTGGCGGGCGACAGCCACACGCTTTCGGTTGTCTCGTACTGGTCGTGGGCCGGCTCCTGCCCCGTCGGCAAGGCGGCAACGAAGAAGCGCGCATCGAAATGCTTGCGCGCCCGCACGCTGTTCAACGGCGTGACCCAGCGCGACCAGGGCAGCAGGCTGGCCGCCGCCAGCGGGACGCCGAGAGCTTCGGCCACGTCGCGGAAGGAACGTCCGGCGCGATGCAGCGCTTGCGCCGCCTTCACGCCCTCCTGGCCTACGGCGCCGAAGAGCACACCCGCCTCCTCGAACGTTTCGCGGATGGCCGCAACGTACAGTGCGGCCGCATGGGCCTCGTCGAGCGCCGGCTCGGCCAAGGCGATGCGCAGGGCGGAAGCCGGCTGACCGAGCATGCCGGCCAGCTCCGCATCCGCACGGTCCAGCTTGCCGCCGGGGAACACATAGGCGCCGCCCAGCACTTCCGACAGGCCGTGGCGCTCGAGCATGAAGACCTCGAGTCCCGCCGAGGCGTCGCGCAGCATCAGGACTGTCGCCGAGGGATGCGGAGATGAAGGACTGCCGTTGCCGAGATCCATGAATACATCGTAGCAAGTCACGCGCCAGGCGCCTACTGCTTCTCCAACCCCAGCTCCGCCGCCAGCGTGGTCATTTGCACCGCCTCGCGCCAGCCCCGCGCCAGCGTGAGGTCGATCACCTTCAGCCCGGCCAGCGGAAGCGGCCTCGAATCCTCGCCGCGCACCGCGCCGGAGGCGCGTGCCGCTTCACTCATGTCGGTCATTGAAGTTCCTGTTCGATTTCGGAGGGAACGCATGGTCGCTGCGCCGGCGGCCACCGTCCAGCGATGGTTTCTTGGACTGCTCATACGCTGGAATGCCCGCCCTCCACCACCCTCCTCTTCCATCCGGTTTGGCCTGCCAACGAATCGCAGGTTTACCGGCCATCCACCCTGCATCGAGAATGCGCGCATGAACGCAAGGAAACTTGAAGACACGATGCGCGTGGTGGCCCGCTACGCAGAAGGCAGACTGCTCACGGGGCGCGTCGATCGCGTCGGCGTGGTGCTGTTCAACCAGCCCGAGAAGCGCAACGCAATCAGCCTGTCGATGTGGCAGGGCCTGTGCGACGTGCTCGACGGCTTCGAGGCCGATGACGATGTACGCGTTGTCGTCTTCGCCGGCGCGGGCGGCCAGGCCTTCGCTTCCGGTGCCGACATCAGCGAGTTCGCGAGCCAGCGCGGCAGTGCGGCAGTGCGGAAGCCAACCTGGAATACACCCGCATCACCGCACGCGGCCGCGAGAAGATCATGCGCTTCCCGAAGCCGGGCATCGCCTGCATCCAGGGCTTCTGCATGGGCGGGGGACTCAACGTCGCGCTGCACACGGACCTGCGGGTCGCCGCGCGCGAACGTTTTCGCGATCCCGGCCGCGCGCATGGGCATCGCCTATGGCTTCGAGCCCATGGAGCGCCTGGTGTCCCTGGTCGGTCCGGCCCGCGCACGCCTCATGCTCTACACGGCCCGCCGCTTCACGGGCGAGGAGGCCTTTGCCATGGGCCTGGTGGAGGTGCTGGCGGCCGAGGATGTGGTGGCGGACACCCTCCAACTCGCCGCGACCATTGCCGAGAACGTCCCGCTGTCGCTGCAGGCCTCGCGCTTCGCCATCGAGCAGGTGCAAAAGCCACCGGCGGAGCGCGACACGCAAGGCATGGCGAGGGAATCAGGCCTGCGGCCGGCGCTTGTACATCAGCGTGGCCTTCATCTCCTGGACCACCGAGCCGTCCTGCTTCACGCATCGTCGCAGGAAGGTGATCACGCCCCGATCGGGCTTGCTGGTTTCTTTCTTCTCGACCACCTTCTGCACCACGCGGATGGTGTCGCCGTGCTTCACCGGCCCCAGCATGCGCCACTGGTCGATGCCCAGCAGTCCGAGCAGGGTGCCGTCGTTGATGCCGCTCGCGTACTGCAGGCCGCCCATGATCCCGTAGACCAGCGGGCCGTGCGCCACCGGCTCGCCGTAGGGCGTGGTCTTGCAGTATTCGAAATTGGTGTGCACTTCGTTGAAGTCGCCCGTCAGGCAGGCGAAGTTGACGATGTCGGTGGAGGTGATCGTGCGCGCGGGCGTCACGATCTCCTGGCCGATCTCGAAATCGTCGAAGTAGCGGCCGCGCGGCTCGGCAGTGAAGGTCGTCATGATGGTTCCTTGTCTTTTCTTTGGGTGTGGGTCTCAGCCCTTGTCGTTGGCCAGGATGAGGGTGCAGTGCGAGGACAGGATGCCGCCCTCGTTGTGGACCAGCGCCACCTCGGCGCCCTGCACCTGGCGCTCGCCCAGGCCGCCGCGCAGCTGGCGCACGGCCTCGACGATGCCGAACAGGCCGCCGGCGGCGCCGGCATGGGCATGCGACAGCATGCCGCCGTGGGTGTTGACCGGCAGCTTGCCGCCGATGCGCGCGTGGCCGTCGGCAAAGAAGGCGCCGCCCTCCCCCCGCTCGCAGAAGCCCAGTTCCTCCAGCTCGATGATGGGGACGATGGTGAAGCAGTCGTAGAGCTCCGCGACGTCGATGTCCTTCGGGCCGAGGCCCGCCATCTGGTAGGCCGTGCGGCCCGATTCGGTGGCGCCGAACTCGGTCAGGCTGGGCGCGCACATCAGGTGTTCGTGCGTGTGGAATTCGCCGATGCCCTGCAGGTACACGGGCTTGGCATTCAGGTCGCGCGCCCGCTCCGCCGAGGTGACGATAAAGGCGCCGCCCGCATCGGAGATGAGGCAGCAGTCCAGCATGCCCAGCGGATCGGCAATCGGCTTGGCGTCCAGCACGTCCTGCAGCGTCAGCGACTTCTTCATGTGCGCGTTGGGATGCAGCAGGGCGTGGGCCCGTGTGTTGACGGCCACGTGGGCGAGCTGTTCGCGCTGGGTCCCGTACACGTGCATGTGGCGCTGGGCGATCATGGCGTAGTAGCCCGGGATCGAGCCGCCGTAGGGCTGCTCGAAGTAAGGATGGCCGACGGCGAGCAGCGCCGAGACGGCGGCATCGCGCGTGAGGCCGGTGGCGCGGTTCTCGCCGGCGCAGACCAGGATGGTTTCGGCCTGGCCGGAAACGATCGCTTCCGCCGCGTGCTTCAGCATGATCGCGGGACTGGCGCCGCCGGCGATGACCGAGGCGTTGAAGCGCGGCTTCACGCCCAGGTATTCGCACAGCACCGAGCCGAGCATGAAGTAGGGCTCGGTGAAGGAGTAGGCGGTCAACACGCCGTCGATGTCCGAGATTTTCAGGCCCGAATCGTCGAGCGCTCGCTTCGCGGCCTGCGCGTTGAGGCCCAGGCCCGTCATATGCGGAACCTTGCCGATGTCGGATTCGCCGACGCCGACGATGGCGACCTTGTTCTTCAGCGATGTGGGAGTCTTCATTTTCGTTTCCTTCCTCAGGCGGCCGTGCGCGCGAACTGCGGCACCATGGCGCCGTCGTCGCCACGGTCCTCGAAGCGCACCTCGACGCGATCGCCGATCCGGGTGGCGAGGGCATCCTCGCCCACGATGTTGGCCATCATGCGGGGTCCCTCGTCGAGGTCGATGAGCGCGATCGCATAGGGAACCAGCGGCGCGAAGGTGGGGTCCGAGGCGCGGCGGACGATGGTGTAGCTGTGCACGCTGCCGCTCCCTTTGGCGCCCACCCACTCCAGCTCGTCGGACCAGCAGGTGGGGCAGAGGTGGCGCGGCATGAAATGCAGCTCGCCGCAGGCCTTGCACTTGCGGATGACGAGCCGCCCTTCGCGCGCGGCATCCCAATAGGGCTTCGAATCTGCGTTGGCAACCGGTTGGGGAAGTGTGGCTTGGGTCATGCTGTTGTCTCGGTTGAATCTTGTTTATGAGGTGCGGCGTTCGCGCGCCTTCGAGACCTGCGCGCGGCGAGCCGGCGCATAYGGTTCCTGGCCCAGCGCCTCGTACAAGGCCTGGGTCACGTCACGGTGTTCCGCCAAGCCCGTGCGCTCCAGCAGCGAGATCGGGCCTTCCGGATAACCCAGTCCCAGGCACAGCGTCTTGTCCATGTCCTCCGCGCTCGCCAGCTTCTCGTCCAGCCTGCGCAACGCGGCGTTGAGATAGGGCCGCACCAGCCGGTCCACGATGCGCCCCGGGAAATCCCCGCACACCGCCACCTTCAGCCCGGCCGCCTCGAAGGCCGCCTTGGCCGCGGCGATGGCGGCGTCGCGCGTCTGGGGCTGGCGCACCAGCTCCACCAGCGGCGTGGGATCGGCGCGGCCCATGCGGAAGCGCGCGAAGCCGACGACGTTCGAGCCCTCGCGGCCCCGGTCCTCCCCGGTGTGCACGCCCAGGCATTCGGTGCCCAGCTCGATCGCGACGAAGGCACTCGCGCCTAGGTCGCCGGCCTCCGCGAAGGCCGTGCCCGCCTCCTGCCCGATGAAGACCCAGCCAGCACCCTGCGGGTCCGCCTGTTCGAGGAAGGGATGGCTTGCGGGAAACGAGCGGCTGTCGCCCGATCGAAGAATGCGATAGGTGGTCATGGCCTCAAGCTCCGTACATCTTGCTGTCTGCGTAATTGTGGAAACCGCGTCCGCTCTTCCTGCCCAGCCAGCCGGCGGCGATCATGCGTTTCACGAGCGGCGGGCACGCGGCACGCGGTTCGTTCGTGATGCCGTGCATCGCCTCGCACAGCAGCTTCTGGGTGTCCATGCCGACCAGGTCCAGCAATTCCATCGGACCCATCGCATAGCCCATGCCGGTCTTGATCGCGAGGTCGATGTCGGCAGGCTCCGCAACCCCCTGCTCCACGAGCCGGATGGCGTCGTTGTTGAACGGGATCAGGAAGTAGTTCAGCACGAAGCCGGGCGTGTCCTGCGTCTTGACCGGCTTCTGGCCCATCGCCTCGCAGGCCGCCCACGCGCGCGCAAACGTCTCCTCGCTGGTGGTCAGGCCCGGCGACATCTCCACCAGCTTCATCAGCTGCGCCGGCAGGCAGAAGTGCATGCCCACGAAGCGGTCCGGCCGGCCCGAGCCGCCTGCGATCTCGGTGATGCTGATGGTCGACGTGTTGGTCGCGAAGATCGCTTGCGGCCCGCAGATGCCGTTCAGCTTGCCGAACAAGTCGTGCTTGACCGGCAGGCTCTCGAACACCGCCTCGATCACCAGGTCGCAGTCGGCGAAGTCTTCCAACCGGGTCGTCCCGCTCCACTGTCCCATGATCTCGGGCAGCTTCCCGGCGGCCAGCTTGCCGCGCTCCACGCTCTTGCGCAGGAAGGCCTCGGTCTGGGTCCGGGCGCGGTCCACCGCGTCCTGCTTCAGGTCGAACATGCGGGTGCGGAAGCCCGCGCGTGCGCAAACGATGGCGATGCCCGCGCCMATGGTGCCGGCGCCGGCGATGCCGATGGTCTTGATTTCACTCATGCTTTTCTCCTTGAATGGCTTGGCTTCAGCGCTGCAGGAAGCTGCGGCCGATCAGCTGGCGGTGGACCTGGTTGGTCCCCTCCCAGATCTGGGTGATCTTGGCGTCGCGCATCAGGCGCTCGACGCGGAAGTCCTTGCAGTAGCCGTAGCCGCCGAGCAGCTGCACGGCATCGGTGCTCATGCGCATGGCCAGGTCGCTGGCGCGCATCTTCAGGAGCGAGGCCTCGATGCCGAAGTCCTTCTCGCCGGCGTCGACCCAGCCGGCCACCTGCCAGAGCCAGCTTTCCACCAGCGCGAACTCCGAGGCCAGGTCGGCCAGCATGAACTGGATGCCCTGGAACTCCAGGATCTTGCGGCCAGACTGCTTGCGCTCGTTGATGTAGGCGGTGGCGTCCTCGAAGGCGCCGCGCGCGATGCCCAGCGCATGCGCCGCGACGCTGGGGCGCGACTTGTTCAAGGAGGCGAAGAGGATCCTGAGGCCGTCGCCGGGGTTGCCAATGAGGTTGGCGCGCGGCACGCGGCAGTTGTCGAAGGCCAGCGTGGCGGTGCTGGAGGCGCGCGTGCCCATCTTGTCTTCAAGGCGCACGACCGACAGCCCCGGCGTGCCCTTCTCCAGGATCAGCACCGAGATGCTTTCCTTGGCGCCCGCGATGCCTTCCCACTTGCCGAAGAGGAGGTAGAGGTCGGCGACGTCGCCGTTGGTGATGAAGGTCTTGCCGCCGTTGACGATGATCTGGTCGCCGTCCTCGCGGAAGGTGGTGCGCATGCCGGTGGCGTCGGAGCCGGCACCCGGCTCGGTGATGGCCAGCGCGCCCAGTCCGCCCTCGGCGATGCGGGGCAGCAGGCGCTGCTTCTGCTCCTCGGTGCCCCAGTCGATGAGCGGCTTCATGCCGTGGTAGTTGGTGGCCCAGATGATGCCGGTGGCCGCGCAAGCCTTGCTGATCTCGCGCACGCAGGCGAGGTAGGCGGTGTAGGACATCTGGGCGCCGCCGTAGGCCTCGGGGATGAACATGGCGTTCAAGCCCAGCTCGTTGATGGCCTTGACGTTGTCCCAGGGGAATTCGGCGCTGCGGTCGAAGTGCTCGGCGCGCGGGGCGATCTGGTTGCGGGCGAGGGACTGCACGCTCTCCAACAGCATCCTCTCCTCGTCGGCGAGGGTGAGGCGGGAATCCAGTCTTTCTAGGATGTTCATGGTTTGAGTGGCTTTTGGCGTTGGGCGGCTTCGCGACGGATGGAAGGGGTTGGGGGCTCGACCGCTTTGGCCCTCACCCCCGCCCTCTCCCGCGGGCGGGAGAGTGAGTCATGCGGGGAGCTTCAATGTGCTATTCCTTGGCCGCCGTCGATGTAGATGGTTTCGCCGGTGAGGAAGCCGCCGGCGGGCGTGAAGAGGGACGCGACGAGAGCACCGACGTCGGCGGCGGAGCCCGGTGCACGGCCGGGGATGCGCTTGTCGAGGTAGGCACGCAGCGGACCGCTCTCGGCCATCGACTCGGCGTTGAGATCGGTGACGATGTAGCCGGGGGCGACGTCCATCACGCGGATGCCCTTGCCGGCCCATTCGACGGCCAGGCAGCGCGTGATGGCGCCGACGGCGGCCTTGCTGGCGCAGTACGCCAGGTTGCGCTTCACGCCGAGCTTGTCGAAGAAGGAGCCGATGTTGACGATCATCCCGCCGCCGGCGGCGACGAGGTGCGGGTAAGCGGCCTGGCAGGCCGTGACGACCGAGGTCGCGTTGGTGTCCATCACCTGATGCCACTGTTCCAGCGACATCTCCGCCGAGAGCGCGTCGATGTGCACGCCTGCGTTGTTCACCAGGCCGTTGATGCGCCAGCCTTCGTCCGCCAGCTTGCGCAGGGCCGCGGCGAGCGCAGCCGGGTCGGTGACGTCGGCCTTGGCGGAGATCCAGCGTTCGGCCACTTCGGCCGGCGCACCGGGACACGCCGGCAGCGCGCCCGAGCGCGAGAGGCAGGCCACATGGCGGCCCTGCTCGGCCAGCGCCAGCGCAATGGCCGCGCCGATGCCCCGGCTGGCGCCGGTGACGACAATGCATTCACGTTCATTCATCGCGGAACTCCGCCTTTCTTTTTTCGACGAAGGCCTGCATGCCTTCTTCAGCGTCCCGGGTGCGGTACGCCAGCGTGGAGAGGTCCGCTTCGACTCGCAAGCCCTCGTGCAAGGGCAGGTCGGTCGCGCGCTGCACGGCTTCGCGGGCAAACTGCAAGGCGCGCAGGCCGTAGCCGCTGAACTCGCGGGCGTAGGCTTTCGCGGCGGCCAGGCCGGGGGCCTGCACGATGCGATTCACGAGGCCGATGGCCAGGGCCTCCTCGGCATTCACGGTGCGACCCGTCATGACCATCTCGAGCGCGCGTCCCTGGCCCACGAGCCGCGGCAGGCGCTGGGTGCCGCCGTAGCCCGGGACCAGGCCCAGCTTGACTTCCGGCAGCCCGAACTTGGCGTTGGGCAGGGCGATGCGCAGCGTGCAGGCCAGGGCCAGCTCGCAGCCGCCGCCGAAGGCGAAGCCGTTGACCAGCGCGATGGACGGAATGCACAGGCGATCGAGCAGCGCGAACACGGTCTGGCCGAGTTCCGCGCCTTCGCGCTGCGCGGCAAGGCCGCGCTGCTGCAGTTCCTTGATGTCGGCGCCGGCACAGAAGGCCTTCTCGCCCTCGCCGGTGACGATCAGAGCGCGCGCCTTCGAGGAACCCGCTTGCTTGATGCACTCGCCGATCTGGCCGATCAGCTCGAAGCTGAGGGCGTTGAGCGCTTGCGGCCTGCGCAGGGTGAGGACGGCGAATTCCTCGTCGCGTGTGAGTTCGATCATTGGATGTCGGCCTGCGCACGGTAGCGCACGGGTTCGGGTTGCAGGCGGCCGCTGGCGACCCATTCCACCAGCTCGCGCTTGAGGATCTTGCCGCTGGCGGTGAGGGGGAACTCCTGCACGATGGCGAAGAATTCGGGCATGTCGAACTTGGAGAGTCCTTCGCGCGCCAAATGCTGGAGCAGCTCGTCGGCGGCCGGCGGGCTGTCTTGCGCGATGACGGCGAGGCACACCTTCTCGCCCAGCCGGTCGTCGGCCACGCCGAAGGCCGCCGCCTTCTTCACGCCCGGATGCCGATGGGCATATTCCTCGATGTGCGCGGGATGGATGTTGTGGCCGCCGCGGATGATCAGGTCCTTCTTGCGGCCGACGATCTCGAGATTGCCATGCTCGTCGAAGCGGCCGAGGTCGCCGCTCAGGAACCATCCGCTGCTGTTGAAGGAGGACTCCGTCGCGGTCTGGTTGTTGAAGTAGCCGAGCATCAGCAGGCCGCCGCGGCCCGCGATCTCGCCGACCTCGCCGGGCTTGGCTTCGAGGTCGGGGTTGTCGGGGTCCCACAAGCGGATCTCGTAGCCGTCGCACGATTTGCCGCAGGTGCCGGTGATCACGTCCATGGGATCGGCCGGCTTGGTGTACTGGTGCGAGCCGCACTCGGTCATGCCGTAGACGTTCTGCGGCTTCGCGCCGAGAGCCATCAGGCGGCGCGCGGTTTCGGTGGGGATCGGAGCGCCGGCCATATAGAAGACCTTGACCGCACCGAGCCGCGTTGCGCCGCGCTTGCCCAGTTCGTGGAGCAGGTCCATGGCGTGCGTGGGCACGCCCATGACGTAGGTGGCGCCGGTTTGCTCGATCCAGTCCAGCGCCGCGACGCCCGCGGCGGCGTCGTGCATGACAAGTTCGCAGCCCGCCACCAGCGCCTGTTCGAGCGCGACGGTGCCGATGTGGTGGCTCATGGGACTGAGGGTCAGGAGCACGGTCTTCTCGTTGAGGTTCCAGTCCGCGACCATCGACCGGCCGTTGGCCAACAAGGTGTTGTCGCTGTGCATCACGCCCTTGGGGGCGCCGGTGGTTCCGCTGGTGAAGGCGAGGTAGACGATCTGGTCGGGATGGGTACTGGGCGAGGAGCCGGACAGGCGCAGCGTCGACGCGGGCATCGGCATCGGATGCGCCCCGGCGGGCATCTGCGCATCGCCCGCGCGCAGCGCCGGCAGCGCATAGACGCGCTTGATGGGTCTCAGCTCCTGCGCGCGCGCGAAGACGTCGGCGGTGGCGGCGTCCGCACCCCAGCCGGGCTGCACGAACAACGCGCGGCAATCGATGCGCGAGAGCAGCGTCACGATCTCCGCGACGGTGTAGTTCTGGTGCAACGAAGGGTTGCAGACGTAGCCGTTGCGCGAGCAGGCCAGCAGGATGACGACGTTCTCCAGCCGGTTGGGCAGCCAGATCGAGACCCGATCGCCGCGGCGCAGGCCCGCGCCATGGAGGTCCGCGGCGACCGCGTCCACCCAGGCGACCAGCGCGCTCCAGGTCAGCCGCCTTGAACCGTCGCGCAGGGCATGGTCGCTGTTGCGCTCGGTCGCATGCCGGCGGGCCAGCGAATAGAGCGTGTCGGTCTGCCAGACGCCCGAGAGGTAGTTCTCGCGGGCGCAGGCGGGGTCATGCAGGGTCAACAGGTGAGACATGGCGGTCCTTCCGCGACGAATGAAACGAACTGGGGCCTCGACCGCCGCAGGCCCTCACCCCAGCCCTCTCCCGCCAGCGGGAGAGGGGGTAAGAGGGGCGGTCTTGGCT
>NZ_JBFUIU010000239.1:0-11833 GCF_056401695.1 Variovorax sp. P4_D9 | reverse complement strand
GGCCGACGCCAAGCCGGACGCGATCTTCAACGTGATGTTCGGCAGCGATCTCACCAAGCTCGCGCGCGAAGGCAAAACCCGCGGCCTGTTCGAGGGCCGCGACGTCGTGAGTCTGCTGACCGGCGAGCCCGAGTATCTCGACCCGCTCAAGAGCGACGCTCCCGTCAACTGGATCGTGACCGGCTACCCCTACGCCAACATCGACACGCCGGAGCACAAGGCCTTCCTGGCCGCCTACCAGAAGAAATACAACGACTACCCGCGGCTGRACTCGATCGTCGGCTACGCCACCGTGAAGGCGATCGCGGCCGGCATCCAGAAGGCCGGCTCGACCGACACCGAGAAGCTGGTCGCCGCCTTCAAGGGGCTCCAGTTCGGCTCGCCCTTCGGCCCGGTCGTTTTCAGGCCGCAGGACAACCAGTCGACCTTGGGCATCTTCGTGGGCCGCACGGCAGTCCAGGACGGCAAGGGCGTGATGCCTTCGGGCACCTACATCGACGGCGCCAAGCTGCAGCCGCCCGAGGAGCAGGTCCGCAAGCTGCGCAGCGCGCCATGAGCGTCGCTGTCTTGCCGCTGATCGGCTGCAACGGCCGCGGCGCGCAGGCCTCTTCGCTCGAGGCGCCGGTGTCGCTGGCCGAGCCGCCGATCGACGAGCAGTTCAGGCTGGTGCGCGACGCCGGCGCCTTCGACTTCTTCGATCGCCTGCCGATGCCGGGGCAGGTCGACGCCTATCGGCGCTGCATCGAGCGCTACGGCCTCCCGGTGCATACCGCGAGCTGGTTCTATGCGCTCGGCCGCGACGAGGCGCTGCTGGCCGAGAAGTTTCGCCTGGCCGCGGAGGTCGGTGCCGGCACGCACAACATCATGCTGTACTGGCACGACGCCGGCGGCCGCCCGATCGGCGACGACGAGGTGGTGGACTTCTACCTGCGCGCCTACGACGAGGGCATGGCGCTCGGCGTCGAGCCGGCCTTCGAGTTGCACGTCAACATGTGGAGCGAGGACCCGCGCCGCGTCGCGCCGGTGGCGCAGGCCGTCAGGCGCCGGGGCATCCCGTTCCACTTCACGCTCGACTACAGCCATGCGATCTTCAAGATCGGCAATCCGCGCGAGCTCGCGATCTGCGGCCTGACGCAGGATGTCGCCGCGGGGCGCGCCGTGCTGGACCCGTTCCAGAGCGGCAACTTCGTCGACCAGTGGCTCGAGTTGGGCATCGTGCGCTGGCTTCAGGTGCGCAGCGTGGCGCCAAACGGGCCGTGCAATCTCTGGTCGATCAGCGACCCCGGGAGCGCGGTCGCGGCCGTGCCCGAGCATTCGATCTTTCCTTACGCAGGCGGCGAACCGGGCCGCGGCATTCTCTACCCCTTCGCCGCACCGGCCGCCGGCGAATGGCATTCGGACTGGCAACCCGAGGCTCTTGCCTGTACACGCGAGGTCGTTCGCAAGGTGCTCGCCCATCACCGCAGCCACCCGGGTTCGCCGCTGCGCTGGATCACGACCGAGATGATCAACCTGCCCGACTACGCGCACAACGCGCGCTTTTCGCTGATCGGGCAGAACGCGGCCATCGCGCGCTTCGTTCGCGAGACCTGGGCGGCCTCGGCGCCGGCCTGACGATCACTTCTTCGCGGCTGCAGCCGGCTTGCGCCGGGTCCTGGGCGGTACGGGACCCCGGACCGGGGCGTCGCGGGTCGCGAGCATGCTCAGCACCACGTCGCAGATGTGCTTGCGCCATGCCGCACGCCGTGGCCGGCTCATCAAATCGGCGCCGATCCAGGTCGAGCAGGTGTACTGGTTGGAGACGTAGAAGAAGCCGAGCGACATGATAGTCATGAGCACGTGCTCGGAAGACACGTCGTGCCGGAACACGCCCTGGGCCTGACCGCTCTTCAGCAGGGTCTCGACCGTATGCACCAGCGGCAGCGCGGTGCGTCCCACCTGTGGCGACTGCCGGATGTGCCTGCCGTGCAGCAGGTTCTCGTTCATCAGCAGGCGCACCAGATGAGGGTGCGCCTGGTAGTGGTCCCACGAGTGCAGCACCAGTTGCCGCATTCCTTCGACCGGGTCGTCGGGCGTCACGAACTCGCGCTGCGCGCCGATCATGTCTTCGTAGATCTTTGCCAGCACCGCCTGGTACAAGCGCTCCTTGTTGCCGTAGTAGTAGTACAGCATCCGGTCCACCGTGCCGGCTGTCGCGCTGACGCGCTCGATGCGGGCACCGGCGAAGCCATGCTCCGCGAACTCCTCGACCGCCGCTGCCAGGATGCGGGTCTCGAGCAGGTCCGAGTGCTCGCGCCGCAAACGCCTGCGCGTGGGCCCGCCTTCAGCTGCCGTTGGCGTCTCGTTCGCTGGTGCGGCGGCACGGCCGTGGCGAGGGGCGGAAGAAGATCGTTCGGACACTGTGAACTCGCTCCGTCTAGATGAACTCGACCTCGGCCTCGATCTCGACCGGGATGTTGAAGGGCAGCTCGGCCATGCCGACCGCGCTGCGCGCGTGCGCACCGGCCTCGGGTCCATAGAGCTCGAGGATCAGCGTCGAGAAGCCGTTGATCACCTCCGGCATCCGCACGAAGCCCGGCGCCGCGTTGACCATGCCGAACACGCGTCCCCAGGCCGTGACGCGGTCGAGGTCGCCGAGGGCGCGCTGCAGGCTGGCGAGGATGGCCAGGCCGGTCAGCCGTGCGGCCTCGAATCCCTGCTCGACCGTCAACTCGCGCCCGAGCTTGCCCAGCGGCTCGGCGAAGCTGCCGTTCGCGGCCAGCGGTCCGTGGCCGGAGATCAGCGCCCGCCGGCCCAGCAGGCGCACCGGAGGGAAGGGTAGCAGCACGCCGGGCGGCGGCGTCACGGGCGGCGGCAGCGCCAGCCCCATGTCCTGGAGTTTCTGCTCGATGCGTGTCATTCGGTCCTCTCCTTGGCGCGGACGTCGGCCACCACCCGCGCATAGCGCTGGAAGCTCCAGTAGGCGCTGGCCCAATCCATCAGCACCACGAAGCGGTTGCGGAAGCCGATCAGGAAATAGATGTGCGCGAACAGCCAGAACAGCCAAGCAAGCTTGCCCGAGAAGCGCAGCGGTCCGAAGGGCGTGCCGAGGTCGACCACGGCCGAATTGCGGCCGATGGTGGCGAGGTTGCCGTAGTCGCGGTAGCGAAACGGCTCGCTCGGCTGGCCAGCGATGCGGTGCAGGATATTCGAGGCCGCGGCCCGCCCCATCTGCTTGGCTCCGGGCGAGACGCCAGGGACCGGCGTCGGCTCCTTGCCGGGCTGGTGGCTCATGGCTGCTGCGAGGTCGCCGACCACGCTGATGTCCGGTCGGCCCGGCAGGCTGAGGTCGGGCAGCACCTTGACCCGGCCGGCGCGGTCGGTCTCGGCGCCGGTGGCCGCGGCCACCATCCGGCCGAGCGGCGACGCGGCGACGCCGGCGGCCCAGATCACGCAGCCGCAGTCGATGCGGTGGCTGCCGAGGCCGGCGCCGCCGTCGCTGAAGGGCGAGGCGATCTCAAGCCCGGTGGCGTCGATGGACGTGACGCGGGCGTTCAGCCGCACCTGCACGCCCAGCTTCTGCAATTGCTCCAGCGCGCGTTGGCTCAGCGATTCGGGCATCGCCTGCAGGACGCGCGGGCCGCCCTCGATCAGCAGCACCTCGGCGCTGCTGGGGTCGATATGGCGGAATTCGCCCTCGAGCGTGTGGCGCGCGATCTCGGCCAGCGTGCCGGCCATCTCGACCCCGGTCGGACCGGCGCCGATCACCGCGAAGGTCAGCAGCGCGCGCCGCCGCGCCGGGTCGGTCTCGACCTCGGCCGCCTCGAAGCTCACCAGCACGCGGCGGCGGATCTCGAAGGCGTCGGCCAGCGTTTTCAGGCCCGGCGCCATCGGCTCCCAGGCGTCGTTGCCGAAGTAGCTGTGGGTCGACCCGGCGGCCACGATCAGATGGTCCCAGGCCAGGCGGCTGCCGTCGGCCAACTGCGCCGTGCGCGCCTCGGGATCGACCTGCGTGACTTCGCCGAGCAGGGTCGTGACGTTGGGCTGGCTGCGGAACAGCAGCCGGATCGGCGCCGCGATCGACGGCGCCGCCAGGCCCGCGGTCGCCACCTGATAGAGCAGCGGCTGGAACAGGTGGTGGTTGGTCTTGTCGACGATGGTGATGTCGACGTCGGCCTTCTGCAGCTTGCGCGCCGCCTCGAGGCCGCCAAAGCCGCAGCCGAGGATCAGGACCCGGGGGCGGCCGGAAGCCGGTGACGTCGTCGGGGGGATGCTCATTCGCCGCATGATACGCAGCACTCTGGCAGCCGCCAGCGAGTTGTGCCAAAGTGGCGCGTCCTGCCGAGCCGGGGCCCCGGTTCCCGCCCGGCGCGACCTTGTCCTACGACACCTGTCCGTCTGCATGGGCTAAAAAGCGTTCAAGCCAAACTTGGAGACCCCATGAACCTGATCCGGCCGAAGCTGCCGGCGGCGGAGGCGTTGCGCGAGCATTTCGAGGCCGTGCGCGTGCACAGCCTCGAACTGGCGGCGTCCCTGTCGGCCGAGGACCAGTGCATCCAGTCGATGCCCGACGCCAGCCCGACCAAATGGCACCTGGCGCACACCACCTGGTTCTTCGAGACCGTGTTGCTCCAGCCACACGCGAGCAGCTACCAGGTCTTCGACCCGCTCTTCCACTACCTCTTCAATTCCTATTACGAAGCGCTGGGGCCGCGCCATCCGCGGCCCCAGCGCGGCCTGCTGACACGGCCGTCGCTGGAGCAGGTGCACGACTTCAGGCGCCACGTCGACAAGGCTGTGCTGGCCTTGCTGGACCGCGCCGCGGAAGCCGACTGGGCGACCATCGAGCCGATCCTCACGCTGGGCCTCCAGCACGAGCAGCAGCACCAGGAACTGATCGTCACCGACATCCTCCACGCGCTGTGGTGCAACCCCTTGCTGCCGGCTTATCGCGCACCGGCCGGGCCGGCCCTGCGACTGGCTTCGACAACGCCGCCGGTGCGCTGGCTGCCTCAGCCGGGCGGGGTGGTCGAGGTTGGCCACGGTGGGCCGGGCTTCGCCTTCGACAACGAGACGCCGAGGCACCCAGTGCTGCTGCGGCCCCATGCGATCGCGCACCGGCTCGTGAGCTGCGGCGACTACGCACAGTTTGTCGCCGATGGCGGCTACCAGCGGCCGGAGCTCTGGCTCTCCGATGGCTGGGCCGCGGTGCAGGCGCAGGGCTGGCGCGCGCCGGCCTACTGGCTGGCGCCCGACGATCCGCGCCTGGCCTGGCAAGGCGTGCCGGCCGCCTGGCATGTGTTCGGCGTCCACGGCGTGCGCCCCCTCGAGCCGGAGGCACCGGTGGCGCAGCTGAGCTTCTTCGAGGCCGCCGCCTACGCCGAATGGGCCGGTGCGCGGCTGCCGACCGAGTTCGAATGGGAGGCGGCGCACGACGCGCCCGGCATCACCCAGATGAGCGGCCATGTGTGGCAATGGACCCGTTCGTCGTACGACCCGTATCCGGGCTTCCGGCCGCTCGCCGGGATCGCGGCCGAATACAACGGCAAGTTCATGGTCGGCCAGCTGGTGCTTCGCGGCAGCAGCATCGCGACGCCTCGAGGGCACTCGCGGGCCAGCTATCGCAACTTCTTCCCGCCGGCCGCGCGCTGGCAGTTCTCGGGGCTGCGGCTCGCGAAAGACCTCTGATGGGCACTCCTGCTTTCAACCTCCACGCCTTTCGCGCCGCGCAGCGGGCCGCGCCGCTGTCCGACTTCGCGCGCGAGCTGTTCGCCGGCCTGAGCCTCGATGCGCGCAGCATCTCGCCGAAGTTCTTCTACGACATCGAGGGCTCGGCGCTGTTCGACCGCATCTGCGAGCTGCCCGAGTACTACCCGACGCGCACCGAGCTGCGCATCCTCACCGACTGTGCCGAAGAGATCGCGGCCCAGATCGGGCCGGACGCCGAGATCATCGAATTCGGCGCCGGCTCGCTGACCAAGGTGCGCCTGCTGCTCGGCGCGCTCGCGTCGCCCCGGCGCTATGTGCCGATCGACATCTCGGGCGCCCATCTCGAGGCCGCCGCAGCGCGCCTGCGCGCCGACTATCCACGGCTCGCGGTGCAGCCCGTGGTGGCCGACTACACGATGCCGCTGGTGCTGCCGCCGGCGCGCGCAAAGGGCGCCGGCCAGCGTGTGGGCTTCTTCCCGGGCTCGACGCTCGGCAACTTCTCGCCCGACGAGGCACTCGCCTTCCTCCAGCTCGCGCACCGGCTGCTGCGCGGCGGCGGCCTGCTGCTGGGCGTCGATCTCGTCAAGGACCCGGCGCTGCTCCACGCCGCCTACAACGATGCGCAGGGCGTGACGGCGGCTTTCAACCTCAACCTGCTGCGGCGCGCCAATTCCGAATTGGGCTGTAACTTCGATCTCGACGGCTTCACGCATGCGGCCTTCTACAACTCGCCGCTGCGGCGGGTCGAGATGCACCTGGTCAGCCGCCGGGCGCAGCAGGTGACGCTCGACGGCCAGCGGTTCAGCTTCGAGGAGGGCGAGACGCTGCATACCGAGAACTCGCACAAGTTCACGGTCGAGGGCCTGCGCGCGCTGGCCGTGAAAGCCGGCTTCCGGCCGGCCGCGGTGTGGACCGATGTCGAGCGCCTGTTCAGCGTCCACTGGTTGCAGGCGCCCGCGGCACAATAGCGTGCTGCCCCCAATTTTGGGCGGGCACCGGAGAACCTTGATGAAAGCAGTTTGGAACGGCGTCACCGTGGCCGAGAGCGACGACACGGTGCTGGTCGAAGGCAACCACTATTTCCCCATGGAATCGCTCAATCGCGACCACGTGACTTTCAGCAACCACAAGACCACCTGCGCCTGGAAAGGCACCGCCAGCTACTTCTCCCTGCTGGTCGATGGCGAACTGCATGCCGATGCGGCCTGGTACTACGCCGACCCCAAGCCCGAAGCCGAAATGGTCCGGAACCGCGTCGCCTTCTGGAAGGGCGTGAAGGTGACGGAGTGAGCCTCGCGTTCAGTCCACCTTTCACGCCCCCCGACCGACTCGTTCCCACGCTGCGCCAGGACGGCTATGCGGTATTGAGCCCGCAGGGCGTGGCCGACTGGCTGGGCCTGCCGCTGGCGCAGCTCGAGGCCCTGCATACCGATTGGGCCCAATTGCCGCCGGACGACTACCTGAAGGACGGCGGGCGCTATCGCACCCGGCGCCACGCCTGCTTCACGGTCGACGGCGCCACGCTCGAGCAGGTGCCGCATCGCGCGCACTGGCAGCCGGTCGAATACAACGCCTTGCATGGCGGCATGCAGCGCTGGTTCGCGCCGATGGAGGCGGCGACCGTGGCGCAGCCGGCCTGGCAGCAACTGATGCGCCAGCTGGGCGAAGCCGCCAGCGGGCTGCGCGGCACCCAGCGCTGGTACGTGGAGGCTCACCAGTTCCGCATCGACACCGCCGACGGCATCGGCCGGCCGACACCCGAGGGCGCGCATCGCGACGGCGTCGACTTGGTCGCGGTGGCACTGGTGGGGCGCCACAACATCAAGGGCGGCGAGACCCGCGTGTTCGAGGCCAGCGGCCGTCGCGGCGAACGCTTCACGCTGACCGAGCCCTGGACGCTGATGCTGCTCGACGATGCGCGCGTGATCCACGAGTCGACGCCGATCCAGCCCCTGGTCGATGGCGAGCCGGGTTGGCGCGACACGCTGGTCGTGACCTGCCGCTCCGGCAATTTCCAGGGCGATTGACCGGCGACAAGCGCTCCGCAGTCGTCCTACAACCGATGGCCGTGCCTTGGATGTAAATTCGGGGTCCGGTTCGAGCGATCGAGCCCCGTAGAGAACGAAAGAGGTCCGCCCATGTTCAATCACATCCTGGTCCCGATCGACGGTTCCGACGCCTCGATGCTCGCGGTCAGCAAGGCCAGCGGGCTGGCACTGGCGTTCGGCAGTCGAATCACGCTCATCCATGTGGTGGACAACTATCCCTTCATCGGCGTCGGCGCGGACTACGCGCTGGGTCAGAACGAATATCTCGCGGCCGCCACCAGCAGCGCCAATGCCGCGCTGGCGCGTGGTGTCGCCGCCCTGGCCGCCGAAGGCCTGCACAGCGACCAGCGCGTGATCGACGGCCATGTGGTGCACGAGGGCATCGTCGACACCGCGATCGCGATCGGCGCCGACCTGATCGTGATGGGTTCGCACGGGCGCAGCGGCATCGAGAAGCTGCTGCTCGGCAGCGTCACGCAGCGCGTGCTGCAGGATGCCAAGATCCCCGTGCTCGTGGTGCGCGGGGAGAACTAGATCCCTCGGGCTCCGAACAGGCCCTGATCGAAGGGTGCTGCGCTTTCGAATCGGCGCAAACGCCCATCGGCGGGGTGCCTGAACTCGAGCGTGGTGGCGTGCAGCAGCAGTCGCGGCGCGCGTTGCCGCACGCTCTCCGTGCCGTACAGCGCATCGCCGAGGATCGGATGCCCGATCGACAGCAGGTGCACCCGCAACTGGTGGCTGCGCCCGGTCAGGGGTTCCAGCAGCAGATGAGTGGCGTCGCGCTCGGGAAATGAACGCTTGACCCGCCAGCGCGTCTGGCTCGTCTTGCCCGAGGGGTTGATCTTCTGCAGCGGCCGGCGCGGCCAGTCGGCGGCCAGCGGCGCATCGATCAGCGACCAGTCGTCGGCGGGCGCCAGCAGGCCGTCGACGATCGCCTCATAGCGCTTGTGCACCTGCCGGGCGGCGAACGCGTCACCCAGCGCGCGTTGCATCTCGGGGCTGCGCGCCATCAGCACCAGGCCGCTGGTCGCCATGTCGAGCCGGTGCACCACCAGCGCGTCGGGCCACTGCCGCTGGGCGCGGGCGCTCAGGCAATCCTGCTTGTCCTCGCCGCGGCCGGGCACGCACAGCAGGCCGGCCGGCTTGTCGAGCACCAGCAGGTGAGGGTCTTCGTGGAGCGGCTGCAGTTCGGTCATCGCAGGCACGAGTCTAGAAGCCTCGGCTATCCTCGAAGTCAATGTCAGTCGCCTCCGCATCCGCTCGCTCCGCCCGTTTTTCCGATCTCACGCGCGAGCGGCCCTTCATGCGGCTCTGGGTGGCACGGCTGTTCGGCACCGCGGCCAGCCAGATGCTGCTGGTCGCGATCGGCTGGCACATGTACGAACTCACGGGCAGCGCCTGGGACCTCGGGCTGGTCGGCCTCTACCAGTTCGTGCCKGCCCTGCTGCTGGCGYTGCTCGCGGGCCATGTGGTCGACCGCCACCATCGCGGCCGTATCGTCGCCGCCTGCTTCTCGGTGCAGGGCGCGGTGGCCCTGCTGCTGCTGCTCGCGGTGCAGGTGAGACACGACTCGCGCGGCCTGTTGCTCGGCCTGTCGCTGGTGCTGGGCGCGGTGCGGGCCTTCCAGATGCCGGCGCAGCAGGCGCTGACGCCCTTGCTGGTGCCGCCGATGCTGCTGCCGCGCGCGATGGCCTTCAGTTCGGCCGGCATGCAGGGCGCCATCATCGGCGGGCCGGCCCTGGGCGGGCTCCTGTTCGTGGCCGGGATGGGCGTGGTGTACGGCGCCGCGGTGGCCTTCTTCGTGCTGGCGGCGGTACTGGCGCTGCGGCTGCGCTACGCGCACCTGCCGCCGGCCCGAGAGCCGGTCACGCTGCATACCGTGCTGGCCGGCGTCGACTTCATCTGGAATCGCAAGACGGTGCTCGGCGCCGTCTCGCTCGACCTCTTCGCGGTGCTGCTCGGCGGCGCCGTGGCGCTGCTGCCGATCTACGCCAAGGACATCCTGCACTCCGGCCCGTGGGGCCTGGGTCTGCTGCGCGGTGCGCCGGCGGTGGGGGCGCTCGCGACATCGATCCTGCTGACGCGGCGTCCGATCGAACGGCACGTGGGCCGGACTCTGCTGCTGGCGGTCGGGCTTTTCGGCCTCTGCATGGTGGTGTTCGGCCTGTCGCGCAGTTTCGGCGTCTCGCTGATCGCCCTGGCGGTCTCGGGCGGCGCCGACATGGTGAATGTGGTGATCCGGCAGACGCTGGTTCAGCTCGAGACGCCCGATGCCATGCGGGGCCGCGTGAGCGCGGTCAATTCRATCTTCATCGGCGCCAGCAACCAGCTCGGCGAGTTCGAATCGGGCGCCACCGCTGCCTTGCTCGGGCCGGTCGGGTCGGYGGTGGCGGGCGGCGWYGGCACCGTGCTGGTGGCGCTCGCCTGRTTCAGGCTCTTCCCGTCGCTGGCGCAGCGGGACCCTCGTCAGGCGGGGCTAGAAATGAGAGAAGGCGTACGGCACGTCGAGCCTGACGTCCTCGAGCGGCTCGGCCACGCAGGGCAGGATCCAGCCTTCTGCCTTCTCATCGGCGCTGACGCCGGGCCACTCGATGCGATAGCGGATGCTGCCCTCGACCAGCCTGCAGAGGCAGGTGCGGCAGGTGCCGTTGCGGCACGAGCTCGGCAGTTCGATGCCGGCCGCATCGGCGGCTTGCAGCAGCGTGACGCCGGTGTCGCAGTCGAAGTGGAAGCCACCGGGTGCGATGTCGACTTTCATCAGGGGCGCGGCGCGGCGGATCGCTGGCGGCGCTGGTCGCGCAGCATGAAGAGATAGAGGCTTTCGACTTTCTCCCGCGCCCATGGCGTCTTGCGCAGGAACTTGAGGCTCGAGGCCACGCTCGGGTCGCTGGTGAAGCAGCGCAGCGGAATGCGCTCGCCCAGTCCCGCCCAGCCGTAATGCGCCTGCAGCGCGGTCACGATGGCTTCCAGGGTGAGGCCGTGCAGCGGATTGCGCGCCTGCTTCTGCGGCGGCGCGCTCGGGCCGGGCTCGCCGCTCACGGCTGGCTCACTTGTTCTTGAGCTTGCCCCGCGGAATGACCGCGGTGGTGATGGTGCGCACTGGCTCGATGGCGGCGCCCGGCGGCTTCGGCGGCGAAGTGTCCTTCTTCGGTTTCTTGGCTTCCTTGGTGCTGCGCTGCTGACTCTTTGCCATGGGGTTCTCCGGGGTAGTTCGAATGCGAATGTGACGGCAAGTTTAGCCCGCGCGTTCGGCGCGGCGACAATATGGCTTTTACCGATTCGCTTCCTGCATTCATGTCCGACTACGAAGTTCGCCCCGCCACCCTGCGCGATGCCAAGGCCATCGCCGAAGTCCATGCCGCCGCCGCCCGTGCTGCCTACGAAGGCATCCTGCCCGAAGACCAGCTGCGTGCCCTGGCGCCGGCCACCCGCGAGGCCAAGTGGCGCGAGGCCATCGAGTTCAGCGAGCCGCAGGTTCAGGTCGCGGTGCTCGATGGCGAGATCGTCGGCTTCGTCGGCTACGACCGTTCGCGCGATCCCAAGACGCCGTCGACCACCGGCGAGATCTGGGCCATCTACGTCAAACCCGAGCATTGGGACAAGGGGGTCGGCGTCGCGCTGTGGGATGCCGCGCGCGACGGCCTCGAGGAAGAGGGCTGCACCAAGGTCACGATCTGGGTGCCGCTGCGCAACGACCGCGCCATGCGCTTCCACGAACTGGCCGGCTTCAAGCGCGAGATGAAGACCGCCAAGACCACGGCCATCGGGGACGTGAAGATCGAGGAGATCCGCCTCAAGCGCGACGTCTGAGCCGGCACGCCGCCAATGGCCACCAGCCTGCTGCTGCTGCTCGACGACATCGCGACGGTACTCGACGATGTCTCAGAGGCTGAGAAGCTTTTGACTTTTGGCTGAAGAGRGTTGCTGAGCAAAGCGCCTGAGGATCGCCGGGTCCAGGAGGCGAAACGCGTCGCCGAGGTGCCATGCCGGTGCGGYARGCGCGCTGATGGGGAGCCTGGCGAGGTTTTGGGGCGCTCTTTCGCCSTTCACCCGGCCGTTGCGGCGGCTGCGCACGTACCTGTGCCCCAGCCGACCAA
>NZ_JBFUIU010000238.1:0-11886 GCF_056401695.1 Variovorax sp. P4_D9 | reverse complement strand
ACGGAAGGGTGCGAAGCGCCGAACCGCGGGAGCCGGGGCCGGCGCCCGGGCTGGTGCGGTTTCCGCATCGGTGGACACGCTTGCTGACGTCATCGCCATGTTGAGAGTCTCCAGAAAACAAAAAAACTATTAGCCCGTAGCATAGTAATAATGCAGAAAAGCTAGGCAAATATTTTGCTTCGAAGAAATCTGAACACAAACCCGACCTTTCACGGCGACGACCCCATGACCACCACGATCTCCGAACCCAACGACCCGCGTATCGAGCGGATCCTCAACGCTGCGCAGCAGCACGGCCAGAACGACGATCCCGACCACGAAGTCGGCGACCTGCAGGATGTCCTGCGCGCAGCGTGGGCCCGCATGTCTACCGAGCAGCGCAACCAGCTCATGGCGGCTGCCGAGACCGTGAACGTGCTGCAGGCCGGAGACGACTTCGTCGAGGTCGCGCAACTGCGGGCGTACCTGATGGACGAAAGCGGTATCCACCGTGTTTGCATCGAGGTGACCCGCGACGGTAGCGGCGGCGATCCCAAAGTGTCCGCACTGAAGGTGTTCGACGCCTCGGGCGATGAGATCGACGTGGCCGAAAGTGACATCGACACGAACGATCTGAAAAGCCTTGCGAGTCGACTTGACCGGGAGTTGCTGGAGGCCATGCCTCCGCAGGCCGTGGAGCCGGCTTGGGTTTCGACAATCGATTGGGATCTCGGGAACGATGCGCTGACCCAATCTGTGAGGATTGAAGGCATCGATCGCAACATCCAGCCCTTGCGCTGGAGGAACGCCTCTGACGCGCTCGATCGCCATCTTCTGCCGGAGTGCGGCGACGGATGGGGGGAGGAGCGCATCGTGGTGATGGAGCTGGCGCCGGCGCTCGGCGCGGCCATGCCCCGATGGGCCGAGTTGACTCTGAATACGGCGGCGTTGGGCGAGCTGCGCGAGGGGATCGGTGTCAGGCTGGGCGGCCCTTCGCTGCCTGTGCGCGCAGGTGGCGCCGCCAGGAGCAAGGATGCTTCGACCTATTTCGGCCAGCCGGATCTCCATGTGCGGGACTTCGGAGAAAGCCTGCAACTGTCCGGCTACAACGAGGAGAACTGGCCCGTTACCGGCGGCAAGGTGCCGTTGCGGCTTTTCCTGCAGTGGGTTGATGCACGGCCGCCAGGCGAGACCGTCTTCGTTTCGGAGGACGGCCACCTGCTCAATGATGCCGACGGCTTCGCTCGCCACCACCTATGGGTCGACGAGTACCACCGCACGATCTCGCCGGGGCTCATCGAGCCGGAGACCGAATTCGACGGGGAGCGTCCCCGTGGCTAAGTCCTGGCAAGAAATCGAACGCGGACTGAAGGGCCAGCGCGCCGGCCAGCGAATCCTGCTGCAGCGCGCGGGCATTGCTATGGTGAAGTTCCGCTACAAGGGCGAACACATCAGCGCCGAACTCCTCGATGCCGCCAGCATTCCAATGGGCGAGGTGACCGCGTCGCAGGCCGACAACCTCCGCCACATTGCCGCATCGCAACTCGATGCGAATCCGGGCGGTGCCGCGCTGTGGCACCGCTCCGCCGGCGTCCTGGAATGGCTCGTGGACGGCGACGTGACGATCTCGCGCCGCAACTATCCCGGCAGCGATCACGACCTGGTGATGGGCGAGGACCTCCGCGAACTCGCAAGCCGGGCATCAAGCCCCGAAGAAGACCAACCCGAGCCCGAGGCCRAGCGCCCGCGCATGTTCGCCTGAGAACGAGATCCCCATCATGACCAACAACGATTCCGCGCGCGATAGCGTGCTCGAAGCAACCCTCGCAGCTCTTGGCGAGTCGGCGCCAAAGCCAGGCACGCCTCGCTATGGCCACCTTCAGGTCCAGATCGCGGTGCTGCTGCAGGATGGCAAGGACGACAACCCTCGCTTCCTCTCCGGGCAGGTGCGTGACGCACTGATCTGCGCCATCGCAGGGGACCGGCGCCAGGCGGACGACTTCGTAGACATCGTCCTGAATGGCCATCACGGGCTCGCCTACGCCAGCGATGAGCATGTGATCGAGGGGGCATTGGAGCTGACCAACGAGGACATCCTTGCCGCCGGCCTTGAATCGCCGGTCAGCGGCGTCGGCTCCTTGAGCGTGAACATCCTGGAGGCGCTTTCCAGCCCTCAGGCCGTGGACACGGTGCTGCGAGGAACTTTCGACCCCGCGAATCCGGACCTTGGCCTGCCGGGGAGCCTCAGCGCCGAACTCACCCGGCGGGACATGACCAATCCCTTTCAGGCCACGATCGCAGAAATGATCGCCGAGGAACTTGGTACAGCAGAGGCTGCCCGTGGCTGATCTCGCACCCCAGATCGCTCAGCTCGACAAGGCCGTCGAGTTCGCGCACTACCTTGCCAAGGGTGCGGAGCGATTGATCGAGGCAGTGAACACGCGTGACGCCATCCTGATGCGGATCGAAGAAGGCGAGGAGACCGAAGAGGACCTCGAGGCGGCGCTGGCGGACGCCCACGAAGCGGTGAGCGAGTTCACCCAAGGGCTTCGCGGCGATATCTACGAATTCAGGAAGCGGGCAGACCGCATCAGCCCAGTGGCCGCCCCGGCTGCTGGCAGCGCTGCGCCTGCGCCAGCCTCGTCCCCGCCGGCTGCCCCGAGCGATCAGGGTTCCAAGCCGGCTCGGCCGAGTTCGTCCGAATCAGGTGTTCTCGCCGAGGTGCCCGACTACGTGCCGGYGGAGCAGCGCGGTACCGGCTTGACCACCTACTGGCTCTGGTACGGCAAGGAGTGCGTGAGCACAGTGCGCATGCCGCCAGGCACTGGCGCGGTCGACGTGCGCATCGAGGCCGCCAAGGACGCCTTCATCTTCTGCGATCGCGCTCGAGGTGAGAGCCCCATCGAGCAAAGGACGAAGATCATGCATTCAACCGTCCGGGTCTATGACGACCGGACGGCGCAGGAAAGCATGCGTCGGGAGCGAGCGTTCGAACTACGCGGGTTGTTTCCGAACGAGCTGCCGTTCCTGGAGCTCACCTTTCGCAGTCCCGAGGCTGAGGGCGTGGCGGCAGTGCACGTGCGCGACATCGCCTTGGGCCTCCAGAACGTCGGCCTTCACAGAAGGCCTCGAGGTGAGCTTCAGCCCCTGTGAAGGCGTCCAGCGGCTGGTGCGCATCGAGAGCACGGATTGCGAGGCCCTCGGGCGCGTCGAGCTTGCGCTGAAGGCATACCTCGTGGAGCGCGGGGCTGAGCTGGTGTCTGAGTTCGGTATCGGGTACATCCGCATCGACCCCAGCGAAGCCGAGACTGAAATGGATCGCCCAAGGGGCTGAAAGACATGACAAACCAATCCCAGATCAAAGTCCTGACGGGCGACGCGCTGACGGAGGCCCTCGCCGCGTTGCGCGCGAAGCTGCTCGCCGCGGGCGTCGCCACAGTGCGCTTTCTCATCGAAGAGGCGAATGATGGCGGGCACCAGGCATCGCAGGCCGCGTTGGTCGATCGTAGTGGCGCAGTCGTAGGAGACCAGGTTCTCAACGCTCTCGTGGTGCGAGTGCTGACGCGATTGGTCGATGATCGCGTGCCGGACTGGAACGCGGGAGACGGTGGCCGCAGCCAGATCGACTGGGCTGTGGGTGTGGATGCCATGGACCATCGGCACTACGACAACGTGAGGTTTGAACGGCAACGCGTGCTCGGCGCTCCCGCGCTGGCCGAGTCGTCGACGATCCTTGCGGACAATGCGAGCGCAGCGGTGCTGCTTGCCATGGGCGGTGTGGCGCCAACAGATCGTTCGCGCATCCAGCACCTGCGCGACGGACTCAAGGTGCTGGTCGACCACTCGCGCACGGACCAGGCCCGGTTCCTAACCGAAGCCCAGCGTGAGCTTCATATCGACGGGATCGCCGGCACGCGACCTATCACGGCCATGAACAGGAGTGGGTCTCGGATGTCGTGTGGAACGGCTATCACGGCTACGAGCATGCGCCCGATATCGAACTGGTTCAGAAGCTCGCCACAGAATCGCTGGACGACGTGGTCGAGGGAATCTGTGGACCGCTGCACATCACGGGGGGGAGCGACCAGGAACAGAGCAAGCGCCATTCGTTGATCGAGCTGTTCTCGATGCCCCAGAGTCGGGAGGCTCTTGAGGCTGTCGCCGAGGGCGACGCCATGCTCTTGTCGCTTCCCGAACCGGATGAGGACGAGCCTGAGGCTGGCGGCCAGGAGGCCCCTGCAGCATGACTTTCCCTGCCATGACCGCTCGAAGCCGATCTGCGTCCAAGCAGGCGACCCCAACAGGAGAACCCATGCCCATCGTCGTCAAGGCCTTGCGCGGCAAACCGTACGGCAAGACCCCGCGTTTCTGCCTTCAGATCGAAAGCGGCTACCGCGCCGGCGAGCGGCTCGAGCATCGCTGGCTCAGTCGTTCGGAAGCAGAGACTTGGGCACGCGAGACGGGATACACCGTGCTCGACGCCGATACCCCGGCGTCGACCGCGCTGCTCGTGAACCTGTTCGAGACCTTCAGCGACTTCCAGTTCGAGCACCGCGAGATCAGCGGCGCCGATTTGGTGGACCAATTGGGCGGCTGGCTGCGCAAGCACAAGGCGGTCGTCGGGAGCATGCCCGCACCCAAGTCTGATCCTGGCGCCCGCGTCCTCAAGGAACTTTTCCGGATTCACCGGCCGCTCCAAACAGGAAACGGCGACGTGAATGGCGGCAACCTGGTCGACAACTTCGGCGAGTGGTTGCGTAAAACGCAGGACCTGATGTCCAGCATCACTGGCGGCCCGTTCGTTGCGAAGGTGGTGAKGTCCCCCGAGGGCTCCCAGTACTGGAGCGAGCGCGACGGGTGGGGCGAACTTGACGAGGCAACCGCCTTCTTCACGGCTGGACCCTGGGGCCTGACAACGGACCCGCTCGCTGAATGGGAAGAAGTCGAGCTCGCCGTCGCGCAGGAATCCGCAGCAGAAGTTGAAGCTGGCCCACGGGGCTGATCGGCGAACCATGCAAGCAAGCTTCGACCTCTTCGACGGACCAGCGCCCGCGCCGGCGGCTGCTCCTCCTGTAGCCACCATCGCAGCCCCTTTCACACCCGCTCCGGCGGYCAGCACCTGCAGGACCCGGCACCCCACGGTGGCATCAGCCGTTTCACATCGCAATTCCAACCCGCTGGGAATCAATGCATCGGGCTCCATCCGGGCCCGCTCGTGGCAGTCGGGCAGGCCATGTTGCGCGAGCAGCAGTTCGATTCTGGCCTGATCGAGTGGGACGTGGCCAGCGATCAGGCCAGGTGCGTCTCCGCGCCAGCCGCTGAGGGCGAGTCGGACGGCGAYGCCGAGAGGCCCCGGGCATGACCAGTGTTCGAACGCCGCAAGAGGTGGAGGAGCTGCGACTGCGACTGGAGCAATCCGGCATTGACTGGACGAACCCTCGCGCGCACGGCGCGATCCGTGACTTCGAGGAAGGCCTCGATCTGGAGGAATCGGCAGCGCGCGCTGTCCGCCATGAAGCGGCCTCGCGCGAGATGTGGATCGCCAACGCACTTGATCCTTGGGCGAAGCGGCATGGCCTGACGTGCGCCCAGGCGTTGTCCGTCGCCTTCGACGACTCGGCGTTTAACCCGGCGAACCCGGAGCGCGATCAGGTCACGCTGAAGGACCTGTACGGATGGAGCGGGCAGGAGCACGGCTTCGCCGCCTATCTCATGGGGGAGGGGCGGAATGACGCCAGCGCAGATGCGGAAGACGATGGCGGGCCGCGGCCGGCGGGCTAGTCGAGACACTAGGGGCTGGGACTTCGATCTTGGTCGGGACACTCTTCAGTCAGCGGAGGCTGAGACAGCCAAACAGGGCTTCAATTTCAGACTATCTGTTTGGATGGCGGCGATGCGTCCAGAAAAGATCAGGGCCTCCCCTGGCTTCCATCGCTCCTGCCAAGCACGGGTGTAGGCCGCGGCGTCTTCATCGGTGGGAAACTGCATGGTGCAGAGCACGCGCGAGACTGTTGAACCTTCGCCCTTGCTCTCCAATCGGGCACCCCAGTGGGATACCTGCAGCGTTGCAACGTCGATTCCCGAGGGGTATTCGGCAAGAGCGATCTGTTCGCCACGCCAATTCACCCAGCGGCCTACATTCGTCCTTCGAAGCTCAACGAGTTCAGGTGGCTCCGCCCAGATCGAGTTGGTGGTTCTTTGGACGCACCTATCCAGCTTGCTCAAAGTCAGGTCTACGTCGGTGCAGTCGAGCTTCAGGGCGTTGATGAGCATGGCCGCAAGCCCTGTGATTGAGGCCAGGATCACTGCCGTAGCAGACAGGATCGCCTTCACTTTGCCGACAGTCCTTTCCCACCCATCCCATGCAGCCTTGAGAAGGGTGCGCCAGGTCCGTTTTGTCGGTGGTGGTGGTGTGGGTCCTCGGCGAATCCTTCGTTTGGCGCGGGGAGGTTCATCCATACCTTGATCTCCGCCTGCCCGTGAAGAAGCCGGCTCTGTTTGGACTGTAGTACTTGGGTTGGGTTGCCACAAGCCCAATCGATGCCGAATGCAGCACTGGCGCAAAAAAGATGCGCATAACTGCAAGCCCCAACGGACAATTGATCGCAGTAATAGTCAACCACGGACATTTAGCCGGCGCGATGGACATTTTCCTTTCCGATGGTGCCATGGAGCGATCGGCGTTCCCTGTCGGGCAGATGCTCAAGTCCATCAACCGGCGCCTGGAGAAGCACGGCATCGAAAACCCGTTCGCCCACCATTTCGCGGAAGCGGAGAGCGAGTCTGCTCCCGCGCCGCGCGGCTGACCCATAGGTGCCGACCATGATTCAAGTATTCCATTGCAAGGTGAGCCGAGCCGGCCAGGTGAACCCCGGAGTGGTCGACATGCACGCGCGCATCGCATTTCGTGTGGATCGCGAGGCGCTCGCGGAGATCTTCAGCGACGAGGCCAAGTGGCGCGACCTCGGCTTGTCGCTCGAGCTGGTCGCGGAAGTGGAGGGCGACGATCTGGAGCGCGCCTTCTCCGCGACGAACCATATCGACAGCGACTGGTCCGAGAACCCCGATGTCGCGGTCAAGACGACCAACCCGCGCCGCAGCACCTCCGTCGGCGACCTGGTCGTGCGTGATGGCGTCACTTTCGTCGTGGACAAGTTCGGCTTCAGCGAGATCCAGCGGGCTGCGCCGGCGGAGCTGGAAGTCGAGAACGAGCCTGTAGCCGCGCCGCGCGGCTGACCCCTCTGAAAGAGATCCGATGAGCACCAAACCCACGACCGAACAGATCGAAAGCGCGTTCTCCGACACCTTGGCCATCCTTCGCGAGGAAATATCAACCTGGCGAGCGACTGCCAATCGGGGGCGGACCGCGCTGCTGGGTGAGCGTCACATCATCGTCGACGCCCTGGACCGGGCTATGACATTCGAGGCCGGCCACTGCCGGCTCGAACAGGCTCCGCCAGATCTGATCGGGGTGAGCTTCCTGACGCTGGAGAACGCTTTGCGCGAGATCGAGGCCCTTCCGGGTATGTTCCTGACGGCCCACGACGCGTTCGACTATGCGACCCAGAGAGCGGACAAGGCGGAGCGCTTGCTGAACACCTTGGTCGACAAGCAGGCACGCCGCGCTCGCGATCCCGAGGTGCTCGCCGCGGCCGGCGGGAATCCGACGGAGGCCGCTCGCGCGCAGGATGCGCAGGACGACGCAAGCCTCCGGGCGCGTGTCCTGGCGGCGGTCGTGCGCGAAATGGGTCTGGCTGCGCCGCCGGAGGGGTCCAAGTCCCGCGACGAGCTGGCCGACCGGCTCTTCCACGCGGTCTCGGCGCACAGCCTGGCACGGGTCGAGCTGCTGAGCGAAGGGTTTGCGGGAAGCGCTCCAGGAGGCGTACTTCCAAAGCGAAAACGACGCTGGGGCGTATGGGCCCAGCTGGCGCCGTGAGATCGCGATCAACGGGAAGCGGGGCCTCGCCGACGAGTCGGACGCGGCGCTGCTGGAGCGGGTGCTGATCAACGTTGGCCACGACTACCTGGTCGGCTCGGACGGGATCTGGGTCGGCGACAACGAGCGCGAATTCTTGGCCGTCATGGCCCAGGAGGGCCAGGTCGAGATGGTGCGCGCCGCCATCATCGATGAGCTTCACGACTATCCGCTGGAGACCGCAGAGGCGCTCGGAGATCGCTACGTCGCGCTCGGCATGTCCAACCCGTTCGAAGAGGTCCTGTTCGAGCGCGACCAGCGCGCCGGCGCCGCAGCTCCCAGTCCTTGAGGCCATGGAACTCGACGACGAGGTTCGCAGCGAAAATGCTTCCGCCATGAGCCTCAGATCCAACTCCCGAGTCCTTTTCGCCGGCCAGGTGAAGAGTGTGCCGTTCGGCGCCATCACGACGCTCGGCGAGGAGCTGGTGGCGCGGTTCACCAACCAGGATCCGTGGTCTGCCATCGAGGCGTGGCTGGCGGCAGAGCACCCACAGGCCGGCGTGCTGGAGCGCGTCGACCGCATGCGGCGCCCCGACCATGAGCAGCGGGCGGATCGCGTGCACCGGGTCGTGCCCCGGCGCAACTTCGACACGATGGGGATCACCGGCGCGCCGCAGGCGGTGTATCGCGGCGTGCCGGCGGCCTACGAGATCCTGCCTGGCGACTGGATCGCCCTCAATGCGCGGTATGCCGGGCAGCACGGCGGCGGCCAGGCCGCCTTCGTGAAATCGCTTCCGCTGGTGCATCCCGAGGACATCTTCTGGGCGGGATCGGACGAGAGCGAGTTCCTGTACCAGCCGGCGGCCTGGCGCCGCGAGGGCATGAGCCGCGAGGACTACCTGCGTTCGCTCACGGGCGACCAGTTGCGGATGTTCTGCGACGGCGAGATGGGCAGCCTCACGCGGCACGCGCGCGAGATCCAGGCGATCGAGGGCCACGTGCACCGCAACTTCGACGTGGAAGCCTGTGGGCTGTACCACGGCCCCGACCACTGGGCTCGCGTCTCCCAGCACGCCCTGGCGGTATCGCGCTCCCTCGGAATCGATCCGCTGGTGCCGTACATCTTCGGTCTGGTGCACGACAGCCAGCGGCTGGACGAAGGCGCCGACCCGGAGCACGGCCCGCGCGCGGCCGCGTTCGTGCGCAAGCGTCGGAGTGACCTGTTCGGCTTCCTGCCTGACGACGCGGTGCAAGCGCTGGCGCTGGCCTGCGAGCTGCACAGCGATGGGCAGACCGAAGGCGAGGCTTGGGTTCGCGCATGCTTTGACGCCGACCGCCTCGACCTCGGCCGGGTAAACATCGTCCCGGATTCGGACTACCTCTGCGCCGACTACGCCCGGCGGCCCGAGGTGATCGCCGCGGCCCTGGCGATGAGCGGGCGCGGAGGCGAGGACTTCATTGACTTCATTGAGGTCGACGACTCCGAGGGACGCCTGCAGCGCTACGGGGCCTGAACACTACTGCGGTCGGCCTTCGCCCGGTGCGCCTTCCTCCTCGACCGGAATCAAGGGCTCAAGGATAGTGTGGGCGAGTGTCAGGCATTCCCAGAACGGCATTCGAAACGACCGAGCCTCAATCCTCTTGAAATCGGCCTCTGCAACGTCGGCGTTCTCATCCAGGCGTTTCAAAAACGCCGCCGCGTGGCGTTCCATGTGGGGCAAAGCTACCTCGATGGCGTTCGGCTCGAGGGTGGCCACGGCGCAGAGGTCGAACAAATCACGGGCCTTCGCCTGATCGCCGCGATGCCACATCTTCTTCGCGATGATCTCCGCCGAAGTCTCAACGCGGATGGGACGGCCTTCGTAGTCCGCGACCTCGAAGTTCGGGTCTGTGAGCGGAGCACCCACAACCACGTCAATCTCTCCGGCGGGAAACTGCAGTTTGATGAACTGAGCGTTCTCCTCGTATTCGCTCGTGAGGCCTTCGGCAGGCCCGCCGAGGCGTGGATTCACATGTCCGAGGTACTGAGGGTCTGGCACGAAAAGGTCGATGTCTTTGCTGAATCGGTGGTCGTAGCGCAGCATGAGCAYGGTACCGCCGCCGAATGTCCACGGCGGATCGACCGTCACCTTCTCCAGATGCGACATCAAGACCAATGCATGAGGCCAGAGCGATGTCCAAGGCCCATGGCGCGTGAAGTCGACAGCGCTCAACGCCAGACCATCCTGAAGCACTTGAGCTCGTGGGCAAGGCGACGCATCTGGTTCCAGACATAGGCCCGCTCCACACCCTTTTCGCAGTGGATTTCCTCCACCACTTTGGCGAGCAGCGACACCGGCGCCTCATCAAGCAGGGCTCGGAGGTGTGGCCAGATCGGCTCCGGAGCCTTCCCTGATAGCAGCGCGCTCTCCAACTGCTTGGCCGACAGCGCCGACCCATAGCTCACGCTCGCCGTGGCTGCCGCCCGCTCGAGGGCGGACCGGCTCGCAGGAGCATTCGCTTGAGCCGAGGGGCGCGTCGAGGCACTTGTCACGCTCATGGACAAGCCGATGGACTCCAGAAGCTCTTCGGCCTTTGCGATGCTCAGATTGCCGATCGACTGCCTTTCCACCGCATTGATGGTTGAGCGCGACAGTCCGCTGACCCTAGCAAGGGCTTCCTGCGTGAGCCCCATCTCGGTCCTGCGCAAACGGACAGCGTTCCCGATCTCGTGAAGAGTGGCCATGGCTCAATTTTGCCAAAAAATGGGCGTATGTGCAATATACGCGACATCAACGAGAAAGGGCCGTCCGTGAGTCGGAGCCCGGCGCCGGCGCGGCGCGGCGCTATTCCTTGAGCGCTCGCTCACTCATCGGCTTAAAAAACAAATCGCGGAAATAGTCGGATGCGGAAGACAATTTCTTCATCAACGAAGGAGATTCCTCGATGTCCCGCTACGAACTTCCCGCCATCGGCACCTGCTACGACCAGTGGCGCCTGTGCAAATCACCGGCTTTTGAACCAACCCCACGCCAGCGCCTGGTGATGGAGGCGGCCGAGCGGGCGCTCGATGCGGGCCTGTTCTACAACGTCGACGTGAACGCGGCGGTCGCGAAGGATCTGGGCGTGACGACGGAGCAGCTCGCGCGCAACACCGAGCGCGTGGACGGCGGCGATTTTGCGTACGACGTGTACTACGCCCGAAGCGCCGTCGAGGCGATCCGGTACCAGCGCAAGCTCGAGGCCACGGCGCAGGCCCTGGCCTTTCAGCCCGGCGACAAGGTTGGCGCGCTGATCTTCAACGATGGCAAGCGCAACACGGCGATGGTCGTCACCAAGGTGGACGCCACCGGCATTGAGCTGGAGCTTGAAGGCAAGCGAGCCGGAAAGCCGATCGGCCTTCGCACCAACGTGGGGGCCGTCGCGAATGCCATCGCCACCGCGTTCGACCGTGGGGCGCGCAAGGACACCTACGATAGCTTCAAGCTCGCGCGGCTGCGCGACACTGCGGGCCCGCTCACCACGAAGGTTGCCGAGCGCCTGGCGCTCTTCGGCGCACACGAGCTCGGCGAGGCGGAATTCCTCACGGGACTCGTTCGCCCGGAGGCGATGTCGCAGCCGGTGTACCAGGCGCTGCAGTCGATGGAAGAGTCTCTGGACCAGGCTGTGGCGCGAGGCGAGGACTGCTCGGCGAACTTTGACGCCATCCATGGGGAGGTGGTCCGCCTCCTCGATGCCGCCCCATGGACGATGCACCCCGACTATGGATGCGTGCTCGCTGCCGACGTCGAAGACCTGGACCGCCAGGCGATGGCCGTGCCGGCCGGTTGACCATCTGCTGCGCCCCCTGGCTTGGACGAAGCCTGGCGCTGCCGGGCGCCACTGCAACTTCCCTCCGTACACGAACAATGACCGCGATCCAATCCGAATCCCGTCCGCTGACGAATCAAGGCCTGAGCAACCGGGAACTCAACAAGAAGGCGGCCAATGCTGTGATGGCCGCGCTCGCGGAC